>PWMO01000239.1 GCA_003558175.1 Spirochaetaceae bacterium | reverse complement strand
GGCAGCTCGGGTCAGTGCAGCGCGCCACTCGTGTGTACCCCTTAATACTCGCGCAGTTTTCCTGCTGCTTCAGAAATGGGCGAACTTTCCGTAGCTTTTCGCTGCTTTTACAAGGTTCGTAACAGTAACTAACAGTTGCGGGAAAAGCGATAATTGAACGGTGGGCGGCGAAGCAGTACTTTGAAGCCATGTCACAGAAAGCCCAGGTCGCTATTGTGGGCGCCGGACCGACGGGGGCGCTCCTCGGGTGCCTGCTGGGAAAGGCAGGCATTGATACCGTCATCCTCGAACGCAACCGCGCGTTTCCAGCGCAGTCGCGGGCGATCGGGATCACTCCGCCTTCACTGGAGATTCTTGCGGAAATCGGTCTCTCTTCCAGGTTTGTTGAGCAGGGGGTTACTGCGCGGCGCGCGGTGGTTCACGACGATCGGTGCGAACTGGGAACGGTGGTGTTTGACACGGTTCACCCGGAGTATCGATTCGTGCTGGCTCTGCCTCAGGCCAATACGGTCGCACTGCTGCACGACTGCATCTCGAGCCTGGCACCGGTGAAACTGCTTCGCGGCCGAGATGTGGTGCAACTGAAACAGGACCAGGATGCTGTGACGCTGGTTTGCGAGAACGGAGAGACCTTTCGCGCACCGTACGCAGTGGCCGCCGACGGCGCGCACAGCAGCATAGCTCGCGGAGCGGCGAATGCACGTCGCCATAAGCTCTATCGGCAACGGTTCTTTATGGCAGACCACGTCGACCGATATCGCGACGCTGGTCGGCTGGGCGTGGACGCGCATCTCTGGTTCACTCCGGACGGAGCGGTAGAGTCCTTTCCGCTGCCGGACGGTGTCCGGCGCTGGATTGTGCAGCTCACCGAGCCGGTGGTGGATGATGATATCGATCTCGAGGCGATCGTTGGCAAGCGCGCGGGAGTGGTGCTGCAGCGTGCGGACCGTATCTGGGAAAGCCGCTTTTCACCTGAGCGCAGTGAGGTCAAACGCTTTGCCATGCGACGGCTCTTCTTTGCAGGAGACGCGGCGCACACCATGAGCCCGATCGGTGGGCAGGGGATGAACACCGGCTTTGCCGACGCCGAACTGCTGGCACGCACGCTGACCAGGCTGGTTGCGGTCTCCGCAGAACCGGACGGTGAACAGCGCGGCGCGTTGGTCAGGCGCTACGAGTATGCGCGGCGTGTTGCGTTTCGCTCGGCGGCACGTCGTGCTGCGGCAGGGATGTGGGTTGGCACAATTCGTGGGCGATTCGGCTCGCGGCTGCGCAGCGTCATGATTCGATCAGTACTTCGCTTTGTGATGCCGGCGGTGGCGCGCCATTTCTCAATGCAGACCATTCCCTTCCGGCGCGCTGAAAGAACATCGGGCTGAAAGAACATCGGGCTGAAAGAACATCGGGCTGAAAGAACATCGGGCTGAAAGAGCAACTGACATGTGACGACAACGTCTCAACGGTGGTCGACGGTGGCGCGGGGTGGGAGGCCGCGCGGCGCAGGTAGGGGTTCAGTCGGGGAGGGCGCACTTTTCGAGCCAGAGCGCTCGAACGAATCCACCGAGGAAGGTCCGCGACCTGCGGATTCTGAAACCGGAGTCGGTGAAGATGGAGCGCAGCTGGTCGCGATCGGGGAAGTGTTTCAGGCTGCGCGCGATGTAAGCGTAGACTTCCGGATCGCCGTGCAGCAGCGCGCCCCAGATGCGGCCCCAAAGCAGCAGCAGACGCAACTGTACGGCACGCAGCAAGGGACGCGAAGATGTAGAAAACTCGAGAAATGCCGCCTGGCCGCCGGGGATCAGCACGCGGTGGATTTCACGCAGCGCGGTCCGCAGGTGCGGGGCATTTCTCAACGCGTATCCGCCGGTCACAAGAGAGACGCTGGATGACTCAAACGGCAACTCGTGCATGTCGCCAAGTTGGTACGTTGCGTTGCTGATGCCGTTGCGCCCAGTGCGGTTTCGAGCCAGTTCGAGCATTTCCGCGCTGATGTCAATGCCCAGCACTCGAGTGGTGGGGAAGCGCTCTGCAAGCGCGAGGGTGAGGTCACCGGTGCCGCAGGCGAGATCGACGACCGGTGGACCCGCCCGGGTCTCCGCCTGTTGTGCTCCGGGGACGAGCGGCAGTTGAATACCGTCCACCAGCATCCGTTTCCAGGAAGCGTCGCGCCCGAACGAGAGGCATCGCGTGGCGGTACGGTATCGCGGCGCGACAACCGCGAACAGCTCGCGGTTGTATGACCGTTTACGTTCCGCCGAACGGAAGTCTTGTCCATGTGCGGCACGAAGATATCTCCGTCCAAGAGATCTCCATCGAAGATATTTCCGAGAGTGTGGATCGACAATATTGCCTTTCATCCGCGCTGAAAGTACTTTCACTGTACCACTATGTCAACTAAGACTGCCGTCTGGCTGCAAAACATAGCCACCGCCGTTCCGCCAACGTCGTACACCCAGGAGTTCGCACACCAGTTTATGCGCGACCTTCCGATGTATGGCGAGAAAGAGCAGCGCTTCCTGGACCGGATCTACCGCGACACAAGAATTGCCAGGCGTCATTCGGTAATCGAAGACTACGGCAAGGATCCCTCGCAGTACCAGTTCTTCGCACGTAGCACAACGCTGCTGCCTGAGCCTTCGGTCGCGCAGCGCAATGACCTGTTTGTTGCAGCCGCCGAGGAGTTGTCGCTGCGCGCGGCCGAGCAGCTTTTTTCCGCAACGGATCGTGTGCGTGCCGAAGATATCACCCATCTCGTGACCGTGACCTGCACCGGGTTTTCCGCTCCGGGGTTTGACTATCAGCTGGTTCAGCGGTTGCCGTTGCGTGCGGGGGTGCACCGCTACCATATCGGGTTCATGGGCTGCTTCGCCGGCTTCCCGGCATTGAAGCTGGCACACACCATCTGCAGCGCGGACCCTGGCGCCAGAGTACTGATTGTCGACGTGGAGTTGTGTACGCTGCACTTCCAGTTCAAGCCGGAGCCCGACACCATGGTGGCAAACGCCCTGTTTGCCGATGGAGCGGCTGCCGCCGTTGTCTCCTGTAGTCCCCCCGACGGCCCCGCGTACCGGCTCAACGGGTTCAGCTCGCGCATCGTCCCCGAGAGCGATCAGGCGATGTCCTGGCGGCTTGGTGACGTAGCATTTGACATGAAGCTTTCCACCTACGTACCAAAGCTGCTGCACCGCGATATCGCAGCCATCGTCCATGACACCATGCAGGCCGTCGGGTTGCGGCGCGAGGATGTCCGCCTGTGGGCGGTTCATCCCGGCGGCCGCGCGATTCTTGACCGTATCGCCGACGCGCTCGAGTTGAGCGAGGAAGAGTTGCAGTTCTCGTACGCCACGCTGCATGACTACGGCAACATGAGCTCGGCGACGATCTTCTTCCTGCTGCAGCGCATGCTGCAGGACGCTGCAACCGGACCGGTCTTTGCCGCGGCATTCGGCCCCGGGCTGACGGTTGAATCCGCCTGCCTGGAGCGGGTGTGACGGCGGGGTACCCCACGTGGCGTAGTGACCTGCCGGAGCTGATGGACGATCCGTCGAGTGACCGCCGGTTGCTGGAACGCACGTTGCGGCAGTTTGGTCTTATCAACCGTCTGTTCTCGCGCAGCGACGAGCTGCTGCGCCGTTACCTGCTCGATGACATGGTGCGGCAGGGACGTACGTCGGCTACGGTGCTTGACGTGGGAGCCGGGGCGGGCGACATTGCGCGGCGGCTGGTGCGCTCGGCACGCCGACGCGGGTTGAACCTCTCGATCACCTGTCTCGACAGCGACCATCGGGTGGTGCAATATGCGCAGCGCAATCTTGTGAACGAACCGTCCATCACCGTCCAATCAGGCTCGATCTTTGAGCCGGCGCACCACCGGGCGCAACGCTACGATTACGTGTTCTGCAACCACTTCCTCCATCACTTGCAGGACGATGAGATTGCACGGTTTCTCGATATCGCGCACCGGATCACGCGGCGCAGGTTGCTGGTCAACGATCTGCTGCGCTCATACTGGGCGGCGCTGGGATACAAGCTGTTTGCGGCGCTATTTCTGCGTGCCAGCTTTGCGCAGCATGACGGGGTGCTGTCTATTCGCCGCGGCTTCAGGCCTGCCGAGCTGCGGCGCCTGGTCGACGGCAGCGCCTGGGTAAACGAGGCAACGGTGCACACCGCGGTGCCGGGGCGAGTCTATCTTCTCGGTACCCGGTCATCCAGCAGCTCGCGGGCACTCTCGAGGTCTTTGTGTTCACGGGTGGTGGGTGCGGAGACGGCCTCCAGGTCGGCTACCAGCGACTGAAGCAGCGCGATCGACTCATCGCGGTCGCCGCGGTTGTTGCGCCGCCAGAGTGAGTCGGCGAGCTGGGTGTAGAGGTCGTAGTAGCGCACGCCCACAACCCCGTCGCGGTACTCGCGCTCGTGCAGCTGCACCGCCCGACGGCCGTATTCAACCGCGAGATCGCGATTACCAAACGAGAGCGGCCGCCGCGGAAGCTCACGGTAGAGTTGCCCAAGCAGATAATGTGCCTCGGTGTGATTGGGGTTTCGTTCGAGCGCCTGTTGCGCGTAGTCACGAACATCCGAAGCCATGAACAGCGAGTTCAGCACCCCGCGCAGCTGACCGCGCAACCCCATCGCCGCCGACTTCCAGAAGTACGGGTCGGCGCTGTCCGG
>PWMO01000277.1 GCA_003558175.1 Spirochaetaceae bacterium | reverse complement strand
CAAGTTGACTGCGGTATCGAGATCTATTGTGCCGCTCTCCCCAAGGTACCACAGCTCGTACTCGGCGTCGTCTCCGTCTTCGCGGTGCATGATCGAGGCGAAGAGGCGGCCATCGAGCGCGAACAGGCGGGAGACGATTCGGGTGCCGTCGGTGAACTCGCTATTTGGGACTGCGGCGTAACTGCGCGTGTCAGGGTCGAGGGTATAGAGCTCCGAACGCTCGCGCTCGCCCTTTACGAAAGAAACGTAGATGGTGCCGTTCAGATCGACAATCGAGGTCGGGCGGCTGTGGTTGCTGCGATAGTTCGGCGGGTTGGTGATCCGGCTCCAGTCGGTCTCGTCCCCGTCGGCGCGACGGTACCAGACGACGCCGCCGACCGCGGCGAAGTAGTAGTCTGCGCCGTTGACATTGAGAGCCTCCACCATCCCGTTGACGATGGCGCCCTTGGGCAGGTTGCCTTCGACAATCTCTTGCGCCGTCGCGATGCTGTAGAAGATGCCCTGCGGGCCGCGCTCGCAGGCTGCAATGCCGAGGAGCGCTGCAACGCCGGCGAGCGCAAGCAAGGTACGCAGCGCCAGACCGTTCGGGGTTCTCTTCGATGTTCTTGTTCGGTTTGCCATATGTCTTACCTCAGAAGTGGTAGAGCGCCGAGAGGCTGACTTCCAGGAAATTCCCGAAAGCCGTGTGATCCGAAGGCGGCTCTGAACCGCGGTAGATCTGCGGTATCCACCAGTAGACCGTGTTTACCCCAAATGACCACTCGGGGTTATAGGACCAGTAGAACGACGCCCCCGGCTTGATAATCGGGTCAAACTTGGTGTAATCCTTGTAGCGCGAAATATTGAGCCCGGCACCGAGAAACACCGGAAACTCAAACGGGTAGGATCGAAAGAAATACGAGATCTTGCCGGTGATCGGCACCTTGAAGAGCGCATTGCCGTTGACGTCAAATGCAAATGACCCACCGAGCTCAATCCCCAGAGAGACGTTGTTGTTGAGAAACGAGCCCCATTCAAGTGATCCCAATCCGCCCAGACTCATATTGGCGCTCGTGGTGCCGCCGTCGCGCAGGTGGTAGAACAGGGGAATCATCAGCCCCAGATTTATCGACAGCATCTGGTCTCCAAGAGCGTACTCAGGAAAAGCGTCCGGAGTTGCCGGAGAGACCGGGCCGCCCTGCTGAAGCGGCTGCTGGGCTGCCAGATGCATTGTTCCCGCAAACAGGTATACCACAGCTGCTGCTGTTATTCGACGAAGCATACTATTCAACATGTGACTCCATTGAAGACAGTGTATCACGCACGGTTTTTGTTTTGCAATAATCCCATTTGGAGTATATTGTAAACATGAAAGCTTTAGTAAACAAATACCGTATTCTGACGCTGCTCGGGTTGCTGGCTGCCCTGATCGTGCTGGGCGGGTGCATGGGTTCCGGCGAACCGAACGCGGATGCAGGATCGGAGTTGCCCGCCGAAGAGAGCGGGCAGCCCGAAGATGCGCAAGATGAGGACGGCGAGTCGCCCGAGCTGCTGGCGGTGGAGTTTCCACCGGATGCTGAGTGGGTCAATACGGCGCCTCTGACAATGGAAGAGCTGCGCGGACGCTATGTTCTGCTCGACTTCTGGACCTACGGTTGCATCAATTGCTACCACATGGTTCCCCATTTGAACGCACTGCAAAGTCTCTTCGAGGACGATCTCGTGGTCGTTGGGGTGCATTCGGCCAAGTTTACCCACGAAAGCGAGACCGAGAACATTCGATCTGCCGTACAGCGCTACAATATCAACTATCCGGTTGTGAACGACGCCGAAATGGTGCTGTGGCAGTCCTACCACGTTCCGGGCTGGCCCACCATCCTGTTGATCGATCCTGAAGGAAGCATCATCGGCGGGCACGTGGGCGAGTGGCCGCTTGAAATGATGGTCGCCGTGATGGAACAGCAGCTCGACGGTGACGATTCGGCGCGACCCGCGCTTCCGGCGGCGCTGCAACAGGCGGGGCAGCCGCAACTACCGCCCACCGTGCTGCGGTTTCCTGAAGGTATCTACTGGGACGGCGTCGACGAGCTGCTCTACGTTGCCGACACCGGTAACAATCGTGTGATCGTTCTGGACACCGACAGCGGGACGGTGCAGGCAGTCTACGGAGACGGCACTGCCGGCCTGGCCGACGGCGAGGGAACCCAGACGCGCTTCCTGCGACCGCGTGGCATTGCGCGCCTCGGCGACATCATCTACGTTGCCGATACCGGCAATCACGCGATTCGTGCGATCGATCCGCGAACCGGTGCCGTGAGCACGGTTGCGCGGGGTGAACTGCACGCGCATTGGGGGCTGCGCAGTCCGTGGGGGCTTGCCAGCGACGGGACAACACTTTACATCGGGAACGCGGGCGAGCATCAGATCTGGTACTACGACCCCGAAACCGGTGAGTATGAGCGGTTTGCCGGCAGCGGCATTGAGGGAGTTCGCGACGGCGAGCCGACGCGTGCCGAGTTTGCGCAGCCGAGCGGGCTCTTTGTGGACGGTTCGACGCTGTGGGTGGCAGACCCGGAGTCGAGCGCTATCCGTGCCATATCGCTTCCGGACGGAGAGGTAAGAACGCTCGTCGGCACCGGACTGTTTGACTTCGGCGACCAGGACGGGCCGGTTGGCGAAGCGCTGCTGATGCACGCTGCGGACGTTGCGGTGGTGGGAGGCAATCCCATTGTGCTCGATACTTACAACGCCAAGGTCAAACGGGTCATTGATGACGTAATCTCCACGCTTCCGATACCAGGGCTCAATGAACCGAGCGCGGTCTCGGTTCAGGGAAACCGCCTCTGGATTGCCGATACCAACAACCATCGCGTGGTGTCGGTGGACGTAGAGGGCGGAACGCCGCAGGTGCTGCGGATTGCTCCGGCGCAGCAGGCTGCGAGAACCATCTCAAGCCGGCAGAACCTGCAGAGCGGAGCGCTCGAGCTGGAACTCTCGCTGCCCGACGGCTGGAAACTGAACGTGCCGAGCCCCAACACCGTCGTAATTCGTAATGTCCAGGGGGAGGAACACGCCGTTCGAGTTGCGGCGACCGAAGCCGAGGTCGAGCGAGTCCGCATCCCGTGGGCCGAGCTGATATCGGCCGGCATCGTGGACGAAGCTTCTCTGCGCCAGAGCGTGCAGGTGGAGCTGTGGCTCTACTACTGCGAGCGCGAAGACGAAACGGTCTGCCTGTTTGATGGAGCCACCTATACCGTTGCCATCGAGAGCGACTCCGCGGCACAGGGTGCTACCGTGGTGGCTCACCCGGTGGGCGGAAGCTGATAGAAGCTCGCAGGAGCCGACAGGAGGCGGCAGCACCGCCTCCGACTGAGTCTTGCATGCTCCCCGGGCCTACACCCCGGGGAGTAGCCGCAGGGGAAGAGTCGGCAGTTGCCCCTTCTTTCTCTTTGTGATAAAAGCGATAAGACTTCACGTGTCAAAATACCTCCGCTGACGGATGAACGGACTGCAGAATGGTCGACGTACAAAGCTTCAACGATGAACGAAACATCCCGCTGGAAAAGGTCGGGGTCAAGAATCTTCGCTATCCAGTCACGGTGCTGGACAAAGCGCACGGCGAGCAGCACACCGTTGCTACGGTCAATCTCTTCGCCAACCTGCCGCATCATTACAAAGGCACTCACATGAGCCGGTTCATTGAGGTGTTCAACGACCACTATACCGACATCCAGATGCCTACCTTTTTGACCATGCTCGAAGAGGTGCGCGTGGCACTGGAGGCCGAAACCGCATACGGAGAGGTCCGGTTCCCCTATTTTCTGGAGAAAGCCGCTCCGGTCTCAGGGCAGAAAGGGATGATGTCCTACAGCTGCTGGTTTGTGGGCGAGCGTGGCGTGCACGCCAAACGGTTTGTGGTGGGCATTGAAGTACCGGTAACAACGCTGTGCCCCTGTTCCAAGGAGATCTCGTCGCGCGGCGCCCATAATCAACGCGGCTACGTACGGGTGCAGCTGCAGCTCGGGCCTTTCTTCTGGATTGAAGACATCATCGAGATCGTTGAGGCCGCGGCTTCCAGCGGCCTGTACACGCTGCTGAAGCGCGAGGACGAACGGTTTGTCACCGAACAAGCGTATGATCGGCCGGTGTTTGTTGAGGATCTGGTGCGTGATGTCTGCGTTTCAATTGAAGACCTGGGCTACTTTCCGTGGTTCAGCGTTGAAGCGGAGAACATGGAGAGCATCCATAACCACGACGCCTACGCGTACGTTGAGCGGGGAGTGAAAGCATGGCAATCGAGCGAGTAGCAAAGACTGATGATCACGTGCCGCTGCGTCGGGTGCTGATCAGCGTGTCGGACAAAGCCAACCTGGAGTGGTTTGTGCACGCGGTAGCCGAACAGGCGCCCGGTGTAACGTTCTATTCTACCGGCGGGACCTATGCCGCTCTGGAATCATTCGTTCAATCGCTTCAGACCGCTTCGCTGGTGGCGGTTTCGGATTACACCGGTCAGCCCGAAATGCGCGGCGGGCTGGTCAAGACGCTGGACTACCGGATATACCTCGGTCTGCTTTCAGAGCGCTACAACGCGGATCACCAGGCAGACCTGCAGCGGCTCAACGGAGTTGCCTTTGACATGACGGTTGTAAACCTCTATCCGTTCGAACGGGTGGCCGGCGCTGCCGGAGCCGATCTT
>PWMO01000002.1 GCA_003558175.1 Spirochaetaceae bacterium | reverse complement strand
ATCACTGCATCGGCGCGGGCTCCGTTGCGAAAGGTGAACTGCAGCTGGTAGGCGGCCGGCGGAAGCCAGTCCTGCAGTAGCTGCGCCAGCAGCGTTTCACCCACCGCGCCGCGGGAACCGGGCACCACCATGGAACGGTGCAGCTCGGCCAGCTGGTTTGCCATGGTCTGAATCTGCTCAAGGCGCATCTGGAGCGTCTCAAACCGGGGCACCGCGGCGCGACGCCGACCGGCTATCCAAACCGCCAGCAGCGTAACAAGCGCCAGAAGAAACAGTCCGGTTACGGCAATCGGCACAAACGGCAACAGTTGGTCGGATTCCAGCATTGAGTGCGATACTACCGCCGCCGACCGCTGGGGTCAACCGCGCGACATCTGCCTTGCATAACGGTTTGCCGCCGTACTATAAATGCCGGATGGAGTTCTTCGACAGTGAAGCGGCCTGGCTCGAACATCTTCGGTCGCAGTCCTCCCTGCCGCGGGGGTTTCAGGCGGCAGTCGGCAACCTGACTTTTATTCCGGCCGAACGCCCGACGGAAAAACCGTACGCTATGAATCTGGCGCTGATCCGCGCCAATTCGCCGCTGCAGTCCTTCGCCGGGGTGTTCACCCGCAACAGGATGCCGGGCGCCCCGGTCCTGGTGGCACGCCGGCGCATGCAGCAGCCGCAGTTGCGCGGTGTCCTCATCAATAACCGGATTTCAAACGTCTGTTCGCCAACCGGTGTTGAGGACATCGGTCGCCTCAGCGGTGAACTGGCGCGGCTGTGCGGTGGTACGGCCGAAGAATACCTTTCGGCCTCCACCGGCATCATCGGGTGGTCGTTGCCGATCGAACCGATGGCGGCCGCCATGCCGCCGCTGGTGGAGCAGCTCGGCCGGGCCGACGGCCTCGACGTGGCACGCGCCATCATGACCACCGACAGCTTCCCCAAGCTGCGTGCGGCGCAGTGTGGCGAGGCGCGCATCGTTGGAATTGCCAAGGGAGCGGGCATGATCGAGCCCAATCTGGCTACAATGCTGGTTTTCTTTCTCACGGATGCTACACTGGACCGGGGGCGCCTGCAGGCTATGCTGCCGCGGATTGTGGACAGAACCTTTAACTGTATTTCGATAGACGGAGATCAGAGTACCAGCGACATGGTACTGACGATGAGTTCGGGCGCGCACCCGGTGGCCGAAGACCGGTTTGAATTGTGTCTGACCGCGCTGGCGGCGCAGCTGGCGCAGGATATCGTGCGCAACGGAGAGGGCGCCGAGCATGTGATCCGGGTTCGGGTGCACGGCGCGGCAGAACCACGCGAGGCCGCAACGCTGGCCAAGGCGGTAGTCAATTCGCCGCTGGTGAAGACCGCCGTGTACGGCAACGACCCCAATGTCGGACGCGTTATCGGCGCGCTGGGAGACTGCGCCGGGAACTGCGACATCCCACTGGACCCTCGCAGCGTAACGCTGTCCATCGGAAGCGAGCAGGTTTTTGCCGACGGGGTGTTTCGGCTTGACAAGGAGAAAGAGAATCGGCTTTGCTCATATTTGAAGCAGGCGGCGTTCGACCCCGGCCGTCGTGGGTATCCACAACACGACCGAACGGTAGATATAGACATCCAGTGCGGTACCGGACCGGCGGAAGCAACGGTATACGGATCCGACCTCTCGCACGCCTACGTAACGGAAAACGCCGATTATCGTACATGATCGTGCCGGCGCCGCCGGTGTCGGGCACACAAAAGGACAATCATGGAAACCCAGCAGACCCAGCAGACCCAGCAGACCCAACAAGCTCAGCAAGCTCAGCAAACAGAACCACGAGCCTCTGCAGAACTCAGCGCCCAGATAGAGGAGTCATCTACCGCGCTCTCGATGGTGCGCGAGGAGGTGGGCCGCAGGGTAGTCGGTCAGCGCGATATGATCGACGGGATGCTGATCGGCATCGTGGCCGGGGGGCACGTTTTGCTGGAAGGCGTTCCCGGCCTGGCGAAGACAATGGCAATCAAAGCGCTGTCGGAGGTCATTAACGCAGGGTTCAGGCGCATTCAGTTTACGCCGGACCTGTTGCCTGCCGACCTGATAGGTACGATGGTCTACCGCCAACAGACCGGCGAGTTTGTGGCGCGCAAGGGGCCGGTGTTCTCAAACATAATTCTGGCGGACGAGATCAACCGGGCACCGGCCAAGGTGCAGTCGGCATTGCTGGAAGCGATGGAAGAGCGGCAGGTGACCATCGGTGATACCACCTTTCGGCTGCCGGAGCCGTTCTTCGTGCTTGCAACGCAGAACCCGATCGAGCAGGAAGGGACCTATCCGCTGCCGGAGGCGCAGCTCGACCGCTTTGTTCTGAAGCTGGCGGTGCAGTATCCCTCGCCGGAAGAGGAACTGGCGATTCTGCGGCGCGTCGGTGTCGAGCAGCAGATACCGGTAAACGCGGTGCTCGGACCGGACGAAATCGCGCTGCTGCGTCGCACTGCCGCCGCGGTGAGCGTGGATGAACGGATCGAAGAGTACATCGTTCGATTGGTCACCGCTTCGCGCGAGCAGAACAAGAACGTGCATACCTACTCGCGCTACATCGAGTTTGGAGCGTCGCCGCGGGCCAGTATCTACCTCTATCGGGCCGCCAAGGTGCGCGCACTGTTTGACGGACGCCACTACGTGGTGCCGGAGGACGTCAAAGCGGTAGCTCCCGCCGTACTTCGTCACCGCATAATTCTCTCCTACGAGGCTGAGTCGGAAGAGCTGACCGCAGACGACGTGGTGCACTACCTGCTTTCAGCCATTCCCGTTCCTTGAACGGCGCGCGCGGATTTGAACGCATGGACCGAACGAGAATACTCTCGCAAGTCAAACGAATACGGCTGATTTCCACCGAGCTTGTGGAGAGCTTGCTGGCGGGCAATTACCGGTCGGTGTTCAAAGGCCCCGGCATTGAGTTTGACGAAGTGCGCGAGTACGTTGAAGGCGACGATGCGCGCCTGATCGACTGGAACGTCAGTTCGCGGCTGAACGACATTTACACCAAGACCTTCCGTGAAGAACGTGAGCTGTCGCTCTTTCTGATCGTTGACCTTTCCCAGTCGCTGGAGACCGGGAGTCTGCGATCACGGCGTGACGTTCAGAATATCCTGGTAGCACTGTTTACTCTGGCCGCGGTGCAGAATAACGACCGGGTGGGAGCTGCGTTCTTTACCGACCGTATCGAGCACTGGGTGCCGGCGGTCAAGGGCAAGAAGCACGCGCTGCGGCTGATCCAGGACACCGTTTCGTTCATTCCTGAAGGAAACGGATCTGATCTCGGTACCGCGTTACGAGCCGCCGCGGAAGCGCTCAAGCGGCGTGGCATCGTGGTCGTGCTTTCGGACTTCAAAACCAGCAACTATTCGCGCGATCTCAGTCTGCTGGCGAGGCGTCAGGACGTAATCGCGGTACGAATCACCGATCCGCTTGACACCAACTACCCACGAACCGGGCTGGTGCAGCTGCGGGACCCGGAGACCGGGCGCACCGTTCTGGCCAGTGGCTTTTCGGGCAAGTTTCGCCGGCAGTACCACGAGTTCTGGGAGGCGCAGCGGCGGCAGTGGCAGCGCGAGTGCCTGCGTCGCCGGGTCAGCACGCTTGAGATTTCCACCGACGAGGACCCGGCGGCCAAATTGATTCAATTCTTCAGGCGGAGACGGAAGTCGTGATCGACCGGCGACGTTTCCGTATCGTAGCGCGAGTGCTCTCACCGTTTCTGCTGCCCGTGCTGCTTCAGCTCGTGCTGATCGTGTCTCCGCTTGGCGCGGATTACAGTGTTGCCGGCGTCACCTTTCTGCCGCAGCAGTTCTACGTTGGTGACCGTGTCGAGATGCGTGCAGTAGTTCGTCTGAGCCGGGCGGAAGAATTGACCGTCCCGGCACCGCTGCCGCAGCTGGAGTGGGGCGATCTGCATCACATCCGGCTGGTGCCGCGCGGGGCTGAGTGGGAGGTGCGCGTCATCTTTACCCCGTTCCAGCCCGGAACGCGTACTATGCCTGCACTCAACCTCGGTTCGGTCACCGTAAGCGGACTCAGCGTTCACGTTCCGTCAATAGTAGAGGCCGGTGACTACGGCGAGCCGGCTCCACCGCAACCCCAGGTAGTTCTGCCGGGTACGCGTTTGTGGACTGCGCTACTGGTCGTGCTGCTCGTATTGTTGCCTTTGGCGTGGATTGTGTTCTTCCGTCGTGGCAGACGCTATCTGCAGGAACTGCTGCAGCGCTACCGCGAACGGCAGCCGTACCGCAGGCTGCTGCGAGTGGTCAAGCAGTTGACCGCATCGATCGACCAGATCGACGGGCGAGCTTTCTACATCGCCCTGCTGGAGCAGATGCGACGCTACATCTCCACAAAGGTCGGCGCCGACTGCATGGCCGCAACCACCGGAGAGATCGGCGCATATCTGCAGCGGTTGCCGGCTACCGATGCAGACAGGGAACGGCTGCTGCAGCTGTTTCGCTACGGGGATCTGGTCAAGTTTGCATCGGTGGAGGCGTCGGTCTCACAACGGGCGACGCATCTGGGCGAGTTGCGCTCGGTGGTAGAATCGCTGGAGCACGCGGCGACGCAGCAGAAGCAGAAGCAGAAGCAGAAAACGGAGAAAGGGAGGCAAACCGGTGTGGCTGTTTGACCGGCCCGGCTACCTGCTGTTGCTGCTGGTTTTGCCGGTCTT
>PWMO01000202.1 GCA_003558175.1 Spirochaetaceae bacterium | reverse complement strand
CAGACTGATTACCTCGCCGCCCAGCCTGCCGGCAAGGTGATTATCGACGATGTATTGCACCACCGTCTCCCAGTTGTACGCCTGAGATGCGATGATACTCTCCGGGGCAAGCGGGCTCTGGTCGGTATCGTTGGCAAACCAGTAGACCCCGTCGCTCTCAGAGACTGCCTGGATCGCACCGACAACCTGCTGAGCCGTTCCGGTGAGAATATCAGCACGCGCATTTATGTGCGCCTCGGCCATTTCCTTGGCCTGGATCGTGTCGCCAAAGGAACCTGTGTAGGACTCCAGGACACGAATTGACGGGTCTGCTGCTTCGACCCCCTGCACAAAACCGTAGTTATACTTTATCGCGTCCCCAGCCCGCACCGGCCCGACGATCCCAAGTATGCCGCTATTGGTCAGCTGAGCAGCGAGCCAGCCGAAGATGTATGCTCCCTGCTGGGCCTGGGGATCATAGGTGAACACGTTGTTGGCAGTCTGGAATGCTGTACCGTAGGCGAACGTAACCTCCGGGAACTCCGCTGCAACTTCCATGACCGGGTTCTGATACTGGCTGCCGTGCGCGATGATAATCTGGAACCCCTGGTTGGCGTAGTCCCGGATCGCCGCGCCGGCATCCACCGGGTTGGGCACGTTCTCGGTCACGGCCATTCTGGCGCGGTCGGGGCCCATCTGGTTCACCACGGTCGTCACGCCTTCGTACATTCCCTGGCTCCATGACATGTCGTCCCTTCCGGACGGCAAGATCAGCCCGATCCTCAGCGTATCGTCTTCCGCCTCCGGTGCACCACCGGCCACAACGTACACTGGAGCGAGCAACGCCACCAGCACAGCACACAAGAGTAGTCTCTTCATCTTCGACCTCCTCGTCGATCGACTTTTTCCGCGCCCGGCACTGCCGAACCCGGTACACGCTCACCTTAGGTGTGAACTCCACGAATAAACGGCTTAGTCAGCGCCGTTGGGCCCATGACCCGTCCCCTGGTGGACAGTGCCAGCACCAGGATCGTTACGATGTACGGCAGCATGACCGGTATCTCATAGGGAATCCCGATATCGATGATCTGAATTCGCAACTGAAACGCGTCGATCATACTGAAGAGAAATGCCCCGCCAAGAATGCCGACCGGTCTCCATTTGGCGAAGTAGACCAGCGCCACCGCGATAAACCCCCTGCCGGCGGCAATGTTATTGACAAACGCCGCCTCGTGCTGACCGATCGTAAGAAACGATCCGGCAAGCGCCGCCATGATCGAGCCGATGATGACGCACACGTACCGCACGCCGTTCACGGATATGCCAAGCGAGTCGGCAGCGTGCGGGTTCTCACCCACCGCTCGAACCTTCAAACCGAACGTGGTTTTGTAGATGACAACCCACGAGATCGGCACCAGCAGCAGCGCTGCATACACCATCCAGTTCTGGGAAAACAGAACCTGTCCCAGCAGCGGAATCCGCGACAGCAACGGGATGCGCAAGCGCGGGAAACCACGGATGGTCACGATTGAGCCCATGGTCAGACGAAAAAATAGTCCGGAGATGCCAAGCCCCAGAATATGAATACCGATGCCGCTGATGCCTTGCACCGCTTTCATGGTAACGCTGACGAAGGCGGTCAACAGGCCCATCATCGCCCCCGCACCCATCGCCGCAAGAATGCCGACATAGAGGTTTCCGGACTGGTACGCAGCGTAGAAACTCACAAAGGCACCCACCAGCATGATCCCCTCAACTCCGAGGTTCAGCACTCCGCTGCGCTGTGAAAGCATCTCGCCCAGACCGGCAAACAGAAACGGAGTGGCAAGCCGCACACCGGCGGTGAGCATGCCGACAATCATCGTCGCCTGGAAGAACTCGCTCATGAGCTGGGCCTCTCCTCTTCTGCACCGTTCTGCCCGACCTGGTTCCGTTCCGCGGCAACGGAGGATCCGTCTGCCTCCGCATCACCTTCCTGTCGCCGGCGCTTTGCCTCGGTGTCGACGCGCGCCTGCAGAAACTTTCTGGAAAGGTAGTCGCTGGAAACTACGGACACCACCACCAGGCCCTGTATGACATAGACCATCGCCGCTGGAACCCCTACCGATCGCTGCAGCCGCTCGGCACCGAACAGAAGTGCGCCAAAGAAGAACGAAGCCGGAATAGTCCCTAATGGGTGGAGCTGACCGAACAGAGCGGCAACAATTCCGGAGAATCCGTATCCCGCACTGACGCCGTCCAGCAGGCGATAATGCACCCCGACAACTTCAATGGTCCCGGCGAGCCCGGCCATCCCCCCTGCCAGAACCATGGACAGGACGAGGTAGCGCTTGACCCGTATCCCGCCGTAGACCGCAGCTTCGTAGTTCTTGCCCACGGTTCGCATCCGATACCCGACGGTGGTTTTCCAGAGCAGCACGAACACAACGGCCGCAAGAATGACGGCTACGTAGAGCCCGCTGTGAACCCGCGCACGCGGGATCAGCCGCGTGAGTCGCGCTGCCGCTACCAGCGGTGCACTCTGTGGGTAGCCGGTCCCGTACGCGAGCTCCTGCGGATCCATCATTGGCCCGCGAAGCAACAGATACTGCAGCTGCAACGCCACGTTGTTGAGCATCACCGTGGTGAGAATCTCGTTCACGTTGAGATGTGATTTGAGTATTCCCGGAATGAATCCGTACACCGCTCCGCCCAGAAACCCGGCCAGAAACGTCAGCGGTATCAGGAGTATCGCCGGCAGGCCGGAAAACAGTAAGGCGCAGGTGGTGCCGCTAATGGCACCGACAATCATCTGGCCTTCGGCCCCGATGTTGATCATACCGGTACGAAACGCAATGCAGATTCCCAATCCCACCAGCAGAAGCGGAGTAGCCTTTACAAGGGTCTCAGTCAGTCCATAGCGCGTCCCCAGCGCCTCGTAGAACATTGAACGGTACGCTACCCACGGGTTGGCTCCGGCCGCCGACAGGAAGCCGGCACCAACAACCAGAGCGAGCAATACGGCCGCCACCGGCACACCCCAGTTGAGAAATACTTGATACTGCCGCTTGTGCGTCTGCACCCGCACGCTCCTCTTGCGCTCAGGAGTATCGTCCCGGTTGTCTCAACGTTGCGCTGCTGTTGTTTTAGTCGTAACCAGGTGGTATGTCAAGCGATTTTCACAAATTTCCGCCGTTTTCGTCCTGCGGATTCCAGAATCCTACATGAACGTATGATGACTCCACCTCACACAGCGGCCCGAAAACCTCAACAGCACGCTGTCCGCGGGCAAACACCTCGCGGCACGGCAGTTCCAGCGTGGGGTTCTCAGGGTCATCGCCTGTAAGCTTCTTGAGAGACGCCTCCGAAAGTCCGTACACCAACGTGCCGATTCCGCTCCAGTAGATCGCACCGGCGCACATGGCACACGGCTCGGCGCTGCTGTAGAGTGTACACCGACTGAGAAAATCGCGGGGAAATTTTTTACTCGCTTCCGAAACCAGCCGCGTCTCGGCGTGCATGGTACAATCGTGGAACTCAGGCACCCCGTTTTCGGCCTCGAGCAACACCGAGCCGTCGGGCCCGACGAGAATAGCCCCAAACGGATGGTTTCCGTTTTCGCGAGACCGACGTGCCACCGCTACCGCCCGGCGAACCAGCGCTTCGTGATCCACAGGTCAACTCCTTCTGTCAGCCTATCAGCCGATCAGCCTGTCTGGGATTCCATGCCTGCGCGTCCGACGGCGCGCGTTACGGCGTAATCGCGTCCATGCGCTGCCACAGCAGCTCGGCCTGCTTGCGGGCATCGTGGTAGATCTCCGCGGTGTCGAAGGGAAACTCGCGGTCTTCGTACACAACGCGGCCGTTGACCAGCACGGTACGCGTGATGGATGCGTCCATGCCGAACACAAAGTGACCGGCGATGTTCTGCGGCACCAGCGGCGTGGGCGGGTCGTAGTCTGCAATGACGATATCGGCTGCGTACCCGGGCTCAAGGCGCCCGAAGCGTCCGCCGAAGTTTCGTTCCAGAATGCGATTACCGGCTGCCAGCGCCTTCAGGAAATCTCCGGGCCACCACGGCCCGTGTGCATCCTTATGCTTGAAGTAGGCGTGCTTCAGTTCGGTGAACATGTCGCCGCCGATGCCGTCGCTGCCCAGCGCCAGGTTGCGGTACGCCGGCAGCCGGCGATTGTAGCCAACGCCGTTGTTCATGTTGCTGCGTGCATTGTGCACCAGGAAGACGTCGCGCTCGTTGAGCAGCGCCACTTCATCGTCATCGAGGTAGATCCCGTGTGCCAGAATTGTCCTGTCGTTCAGCAGGCCGAAGCGGTCGAGCCGCGGTACGATGTCGGCGCCGTAGACCAGGTGCGAATGGCTCACGTCAAATGCGTCTTCTGCAACGTGCAGGTGCAGCCCACGGCCGGTTGATCGTACGGCATCCGCGAGTGCCTCCAGCCCTTCATCCGGCAGCGTGCACGGTGCATGCCCGCCGATGTGACTCTCAAACAGGCCGCTCCAGCTGCCGTTCGCTTTCTCGGCGTCGATCGAGCGCGCGAAGTCAACGTTCTCACGCACCCCGGCGAGCATCCCCTCGCGGCCGTGGCGATCGGTCACCTCGTAACAGGTCGCACCGCGCAAACCGACGCGCTCAAAGGCGCGCTTGATGGCGTTCAGGGAGCCGTGAATAAAGTTGGGACTGGCATTATGGTCGATAACAGCCGTGGTTCCGGCGCGGATCGCGTCCAGGT
>PWMO01000263.1 GCA_003558175.1 Spirochaetaceae bacterium | reverse complement strand
CGCAGGCGACGACGCCGGCCGGCGGCCGCTCTCCGATTACCGCACGCCGCGCATAGCCGGTGACGGCATCATCGGGGTGAATTTTGCCTGGGGAGACCGCGGACGGATCCGCGGCGATTTCGGCGGTGGGCTCTACCTGGTCAATCTGATTCTGCAAGGCGCCGACCCGAGCATCCCGAGCCTGGACACCCGCCTCATGGGCGGCCTTGCTGCTGAAGCTATTCTGGCCGCGCCGCTGGGCAGCGCTACCGAGCTGTTTTTCTCGGGCACCGTTGGCTACGCCTTCTTTCCGGCGTCAGGCGGAACGCGGCGCACCAATTCCGTCCTTGCGGCGGGACTCGGCACCGGCATCCAGCTCAGCTACTGACCTGTGGTTGCGGCAGCGCGTTGTTACGGCAGTGTTCCGAGGCAATCGCGAAGCGTTGCGGCAAATGAGCGGATTGCATCCATACGGATGCGGTCGACGTCTTCACGCACCTTGCCGACTTTGCGCATCAGAAACCGGTCGAAGAACTTCAGCTGATGCAGTCTCACTGCGCCCCCCAGGTCGGCGTGAGCACAGGCATGACCGTTGAGCCACGACGGAAACGCCTCATTGAGCTGTGCCCGCGCCTGGTCTCCCTCATACAGACAGGTGATGAAGAGCCCCACCACCCGCTCGAGCAGCAGCTTGCGGTTGGTCTCGCAGAACTTCGGCACGTCGGACATGATGCGTCCGGCATAGATCGGTCCGCCCACTACGATCATACCCGCACTTGCGAGCTGTCCGGGATCCGTGACGCTGATCTCTGAACACCACACTTGCGGTACGTCGTTTTCCTGGAGCGCGGCGGCAAGTCGCTGCGCCACGGTCTCGGTTGCTCCGTACCTGCTTGCGTAGACGATGGCCACCGACGTCATCATGCCTTCTCCTCCAGAACGCTGGCACGCACATGATACAACCTGTTGCGAATGTACAGCGCGATGTCGATGGAAACCATGGTACCGTTAAGGATATAGAGAAATATGACTGCGTCATACAGAAAAAAGACCTTGTGCAGAATGCCGGCAATGTAGCCTACCAGCAGCGCCACCAGGAAGATGAGGCTCTTCGAACCTACCTGCCTGGTCTTCCAGGACTTGTAGATGGAGAACGGCCACGCCATGCCGAAGCAGATCAACATGATAATCTCAAATGGACTCATTTTCGTATATCACCCTCGAAGCGTACCATACCCGAGTCGCGCCGTTGTGTACACCGCGACCACCAACCGCCGACCACCCATTTGACCGGCGCCGTTGCTGCGTTGCATCTTTGAACTACGATACGTGACACAGGAGGAATGCCATGGCTATCGATATCACGTTTCTGGGACACTCCGGATTTCTGCTGTCCGACGGCACGCACTCACTGGTGATCGACCCGTTCCTGACCGGCAACCCGCTGGCCACCATTTCCCCGCAGCAGCTGAGCTGCGACTACCTCGCGCTGACGCACGGGCACGCCGATCACATCGGTGACACCGTGGACATCGCCGGACGCTCGGGCGCGACGGTGATCGCTGCGTTTGAAATCTGCAACTGGCTCGGCGAACAGGGATTGCAGAAGCTCGAGCCCGGCAACCACGGAGGGACAATTGTCACCGCGTTCGGATCGGTTGCCTTCACCAAGGCGTACCACTCGTCCTCCTATGAAGGACGTTACATGGGCATGCCCGCCGGACTGGTGGTACAGATGGGAGGTCACACGTTCTACCACGCCGGCGACACCGATATCTTCGGCGACATGGCACTGATCGGCGAGATCTACCGACCCGACGTTGTTGCGCTGCCGGTGGGAGACCGCTTTACCATGGGGCCTGAACAGGCATCACGCGCCTGTGACATGCTCGGAGCCGAGCTTGCCATTCCGATTCACTACCGCACCTTCGATCTGCTGCGCCAGGATGCTGTGGGCTTCAATCCCGCGAAGGCTGCCGTGCTGCAACTGAACCCGGGCGATACACACCGGCTCGATTAGGAGCGCCGCTTCGGCGGCGCCGCGTCCTGCGACGGGCCGTGCGGCCCGTCCTGCGAAGGTCCGTGCGGCCCGTCCTGTTCCGACTCGTCAAAGACGACAATCGTTCCGGCGATATTCATCACGTCACCGGGCTGCAACTCACGGCGGGTCGTCGGTTTGTTGTTGACGGTTATCTCTTCGCTGCTCTCGACGCGGTACCGCTTGCTCCTGGGATCATATACCACCGTGGCGTGGTGCGCCCGCATTGCCGGTGAGCCGTGCACCGTCAGGTCGGCGTTCTCGGCGCCACCGATAACCGTCTGACCCTGGCGCAGCGCAAACATTCGCGTGGCAGCCTTGGGACCGGCAATCACCTCCAGATTGGCGCCGACTGCGCGGTTCTGGAATCGCAGCTTGCGAATGAGCAGCCAGAGCCCCACTGCGACTACCAGCGGGATCAGTGCCAGCAGCCCCAGCCCCATGGCGGTGGTGCCCATGATGGTACTGGAGTAATAGTAGCGCGTGTCGCGGAAGAGCTCGCCGTCGGCGTCAACGTACTCGATGCGGACCCACTTGCGCTCCGCCGGTTCCATGGTGGGTGCGTAGCTGATCCGGTACTCCTTGAGTACCCGCTCGCGAATATCCAGGTAGACCTGCGCCAGCTCCTGGTCGTCCCGTGCGTCGTACACCCTGCCGCCGGTCAGACGCGCCACCTCGCTGAGGTTGTCGTCCTGTTCGGTACCAAAGTGCACCGCGAAGAGCGAAATCCCCTCGTCCTGCAGCTGCTCAACCGCCTCGCGGTACGTAAAGACATGTCTCCCGTAGACAGGGTGCGGCTCCCTGCGATGCACGCTGAATGGAAAGTTCTCGCCGTCGGACAGTGCGATCAGAACCGTGCGTCCATAGATCTCCTCGAACTCCTGCGACGCTTCGATGATCCCGGCGTACAGTTCAGTGAACCCTTCGCCGGGCCCGGGTGGGCCGATCGCTTCCACCATGCGCTCGATTTGAACCCGGCTCTCGATCGGCGGCGAATGCAGAGTGTAGAACGTGTTGAACTCCGCCAGACCGACCCGATCTCGTGGATTCTCGATGGCGTCAAGGAAGATACGCGTGGCTCGTTTGGCGTGCGTCATGCGCATCTCTTCAACCAGGTCGGTCGGTTCGTCGTCGATGGTGTCGTACATGCTGCCTGAGTTGTCCAGCAGCAGCAGAAACGTGACGCCCTCGCGCACGTCGGCGACTGCCTGCAAGCGGTGATTTGGGATCCGCGAGAACCGATCTCCGTCAGCCGATTCAAATACTCTGAAACTGTCGGCCGTCAGGCCCTCGACGGGCAGATCACCGTGATCGGTCACACTCACGTATAGATCCACCTGTTGCCGGGTGAGCAGGCGACTCGGGTCGACCTGCGAAATGGTCACCTCTGCGCCCAACGGAGCGACAACAATGCCGAAAAACAGGCCGACGAGCAGCAGCAGAAAGAACGGCGCCGGCACAATGCGCCGGACGTCCGGCACACTGGAGACGCCGGCGGCGCCCGGTGCGCCTGGAACGCCCGCGGCACCTTGTGCGCCGGTGCCGCCCGCGACGCCGGCGGCGGAAACGGAAACGGGGAATATGCGTTGCATCACGCACCTCCTACTCATGGCGGAAAAATAGCTTCGCGGTGCCGATCTTGACGACGTCCTCGTACTTGAGCATGCGGCTGGTCACGCGATCGTCATTGACATAGACCGGCTTCTCGGCGTCTACCGGTTCTATGAACAGCTCGCCGTCCTTCAAACGAATGCGGGCATGCCGGTCCGCCACGCCCCGATACCCGCCCAGAATGATGTCGCTGCTGTCATTGCCGCCGATCAGTACTCGCCGCTGGTTCAGTACAAACTCCTTGCTCTTATAACGGCCGTTGAGCAGGCGCAACACGCCCAGGCTGAGCTGCTGCTCAACCAGCGCGTAGAACAGCCCGACCAGCACGCCAAACAGAACCAGCCCCGGCAGCTGCACGATCGGCAGCTGCGGCCAGAGCACCTGCCCGTACTCGATTGCCGCGCCACCGGCCAGGCCGCCGATCAGGCCGCCCAGCACGCCGACCGCAGTCTTGCGGCCCGACCATGCTCGAACCCCTTCGGTAGCGCCGATAAACAGTCCCAGAACCGCCCAGCCGGTTGCACGTGCCAGCGGAAACCCAACCGTGCGCACCGCCTGCTCGCTCCGCAGCATTCGCTCGCCAAGCGCAAATAGCACACCCTGGCCGGCCAGAAACCCCACAATGCCGCCAACCACACCGAGCGCCGCACCCAGCAGGCCGCCGCGCACAATGCGCCGGTTGCTGCCCGCGATGATGCCCTCGCCCGTCCCGAACACCAGTCCAAAGATCAGGCCGAACACGGCACCCGACGCGAGACTGAACACCAGAAATGAAGGAAACAACGCCTGGTGGACGATAAATAGATCCATTGCCGGCCACGCCAGCACACCTGCCAGCAGCCCCAGGGCACAGATAATCAGGCGTCTTATCCAGATTGACATGATTCTGACTCCTAATCGGCGAGACTGCGGTCCATGCGCTGCTCGCCGAGACGAAATGCAAGCCCATCGGCCTCGCTCTCAAGGTACACCACGGTACGTCGATAGGGATCAACGTCGACGGTGATTATCGCCTCGCTCCGTCCACTCCCGTGGGCGCTGAGCCGATAGCGTCCCGGTGCCAGCAGCAACTCGACAGGATCCTCACCGGT
>PWMO01000348.1 GCA_003558175.1 Spirochaetaceae bacterium | reverse complement strand
GCGCGCATGAAGGTCTTGTCCCACAGGCCCACCATGCGGTAGCTGGCCGAACGCAGCCCGCCCCACGGCGAGGACTCCATCACCGCCGAGATCTCCGCGCTTTCGTTGACGAGGGAGAACTGTTCGTCGTCCCAGCGGAAGACCGACAGAGGCTGCGCCCTATCGCGCCCGAAGACCTTGGCCGGCTGGACGTAGTAGCGCTCGCGGTAGCGGTAGACGTCGAGCAGCACCTGGGTGGTGTCGTAGATCGGGATGGCCGCGTGGTAGGAATGACGGTGGCGATAGAGCGCGAAGTAGGCAATGGTGTCGAGACTCAGCAGGTAGGGGCAGGTCAGCTGGAAAAAGTTGCCGATCATGCGGTCACTGAAGCAGGTGTCGCTGAGGTCCGACAGCGCGTCAAAGACAAAGTAGCCGCCGACTCCCACGTCGCGAATGGTCTGGTGAATCTCGGTTATGAAGTTCTCGAAGCCGAGGTTGGGGTCGTTGCGCTGCACGATGACTGCGCTGTCTTCCGGCAGCACCGGTGCGTGGGCGCCGAAGCGGAAGTAGACCACCTCGCGTGACCGTGACCGCGCGTAGTCGAGGAACGCGCGCGCAAACGGCAGGTAGTACTCTATGTTGTCGAGGCGCCACACCACGTTGTCTCCGGCGCGCAGCTCATCAAGAACGGTGTCCAGCGTCGGCAGGCCGGTGCTCTCGCGGGGACGCAGGGAGTACTCGCTGATCATGCGCAAGTATAGGCGGGCCGCCCGCGCCCGGTCAACGCGCAATCGTGCGGCCTTGACCACGGTTGACGCGCGTAGTAGTATTACCGTAGGAGTAATACCGTGCGCGTCACAGAGAAAGGCCAGGTGACCATCCCCCAGCCGATACGCAACGCGCTGGGGATCGTTCCCGGATCGGAAGTTGAGTTTGTGCTCGAGGGCGATCATGCCCGGCTGCAACGGGTTGTCCGACCTGAGATTGTCGCGGAGCGGCTGCAGCGGTACGCCGGTAGCGCTGATGCCGGTCTAACCACTGAGGATATTCTCAAGCTTACCCGGCGGTGAGCATCGTGGCCAACGAGGTGCTGGTAGACAGCAGCGTAGTTCTCGATCTCTTCACCGGCGATCCCGCATTCTATCGGGCATCGCTCGACACCCTTGTTCAATGGGGCAGCACGCATCAGCTGGTGATCAACCCCATTGTGTATGCTGAAGTCTCGGTCGGCTTCACCCGTATCGAAGCGCTGGAAGAGGCAATTGCCGGGGCCGGTTTTCTCACCCGCGCCATTCCGCGTCAGGCGCTGTTTCTTGCCGGCAAGGCCTTCGTCTTCTCCCGTCGCCGTGGCGGCACGCGGACCACGCCGCTTCCAGACTTCTTCATTGGCGCGCACGCCGCGGTGGAGACGTTACCGCTGATCACCAGAGACCCCTCACGCGTACGAAACGCCTTCCCCACGGTACGGCTCATCGTGCCCCGGGCAGGGCCCTGACAGCCCCGACGCCGGACCGCGCTGCGCCGTTGCGCCTCGCGCCCGGTCAACGCGCAATCGCGCGACCGCAAAACACATTTCTGGCACCATGTTTTGTGATATACTTGGCCGGGACGGGCCGATGGACGAGCCGAAGAGCACGAACGGTACCAGGGCGGTGTTCAGAACGCGTGGGCTCACCAAGGTGTACACCATGGGTGAGGTGCAGGTGCACGCGCTGCGCGGCATCGACCTCGAGCTGTACGAAGGTGAGCTGGTGGTGCTGCTGGGGGCGTCCGGCAGCGGCAAGTCAACGCTGGTCAATATCCTCGGCGGGCTCGACACTGCAACCGCCGGCCACGTCTTCTACCGCGGTACCGACCTGACCCGGGCCGGAGACCGCCAGCTCACCGAGTACCGGCGACACAGCGTCGGCTTTGTATTCCAGTTCTACAACCTGATTCCCAGCCTGACGGCGCTGGAGAACGTGGCGCTGGTCACCGAGATTGCCGAACGGCCGATGACGCCACGCGAGGCGCTCGAGATTGTCGGGTTGGGTCCGCGCGCCGAACACTTCCCCTCGCAGCTGTCGGGAGGCGAGCAGCAGCGCGTGGCCATCGCTCGCGCAATTGCCAAGCGGCCCGAAGTGCTGCTCTGCGATGAACCCACCGGAGCGCTCGATTCGCAGACCGGTATCGTGGTGCTCGAGGCGCTTGATCGGGTCAACCGCGAGCTGGGCACGACAACCGTGATCATCACCCACAACGTGGTGCAGGCAGAGATCGCCGAGCGCATCATTCATCTGAAGGACGGGAAGATCTCAGAGATCCAGCGGGTAGAGGAGCGCCGAGCGCCCGCCGAGCTGACGTGGTAGCAGCGTGAAGACCATTGACGTCAAGATCATCCGTGATCTCAAGAGCATGCGCGGGCAGGTGATCGCCATCGGCTTTGTGATTGTGGCCGGGGTGTCGGTCTACGTGACCATGACCAGCGTGTCCAACACGCTGCAGCGCACGCTGCAGCTCTACTACACCGAGTTTGCGTTTGCCGAAGGGTTCGCCGCGGTGCGGCGTGCGCCCCACGGCAGTGGTGAACGGCTGCGCGAGATTGCCGGCGTCAACCAGCTGGAGACGCGCGTTTCGGCGCTGGTCAATCTGGAGATCGCGGACTTTGCCGATCCGGTGATGGGACGCATCGTGTCGCTTCCCGAGGGTGAGCAGCCGCGCCTCAATCGGCTCTTCATCCGGCAGGGGCGCCTGCCCGAGCCGGGGCGCGAGAGCGAAGCGGTGCTGCACGAGGCGTTTGCCGGGGCGCACGGGCTGGGGCCCGGGGACGAGTTTGCGGCGGTGATCGGCGGGCGGCGGCGCACGCTGACGGTTGTTGGGATCGCGCTGTCGCCGGAGTTTCTCTACCAGGTGCAGCCGGGTTCGCTCTTCCCCGACCCGGAGCGGTTCGGCGTGCTCTGGATGGGGCGCAGCGCGCTGGAGGCGGCCTACGGCATGACGGGCGCTTTCAACGAGGTGTCGTTCACCTTTGCCCCCGGAGCGTCGGTGCGGGACGTGCTCGAGCGGGTGGATCTCCAGCTGCAACGCTACGGCGGACAGGGTGCGTACGCGCGCAAAGATCACCTTTCGCACAGCCTGATCAGCGAGGAGCTGAACCAGCTCGAGGCAATGGCGTTTCTGCTGCCGCTGATCATGCTGGCGGTGGCGGCGTTTCTGCTCAACATCGTGGTCGGAAGGCTCATCACGCTGCAACGCGAGCAGATCGCCATTCTGAAAGCGTTCGGCTACAGTGACATGGCGGTTGCGATGCACTACATCAAGCTGGTGCTGGTGGTGGCGGTGTGCGGCGCGCTGGTCGGCACCGCGCTGGCGGTCTCGATGGGCAACGCACTGGCCGACCTCTACCTCGAGTACTTTCACTTTCCGTTTCTGGACTATCGGCTGGACCTCCCGGTGGTGGTGACGGCGGTGAGCCTGGCCGGCGGGGCGGCTGTCGGCGGGGCGGCGTTTTCGGCACGCCGCGCGCTCGCGCTGCCGCCGGCGGAGGCGATGCGGCCTGCGCCCCCGCCCACCTATCGGGCAACGCTGCTCGAGAAGCTCGGGCTGCAGAAACATTTCGATCAGTCCACCCGCATCATTCTGCGCAACATCGAGCGACAGTGGCTCAAGGCGGGGATGACCGTGCTGGGGATAGCCGCGGCGTGCGCCATCCTGGTGATGGGGCTCTTCTGGGGCGACGCCTTCCGCCAGATCGTGCGCGTGCAGTTTGGCATTGCGCAGCGTGAAGACCTCACCGTCACGTTCACCGAGCCCACCTCGGCGGCCGCCATCCACGAGCTCGCGGCACTGCCCGGCGTGCAGCACGCCGAGCCGTTTCGCGCCTTCGCGGTGCGGCTGAAAAACGGACACCGCCGCTACGATACGGCAATCGAAGGGATTCCCGCCGGGTCCTATCTGCGGCGCGTTATCGACCCGCAGCTGCAACCGATATCGATACCTTCGGAGGGACTGGTGCTTACCACTACGCTGGCCGAGATTCTCTCGGTCGGACCGGGTGAGCGGGTGATGGTGGAGGTGATGGAGGGCCGGCGCTACGAGCGCAGCGTGGAGGTGGCGGGAGTGGCCGAGCAGTACCTCGGCGTTGGCGCCTACATGGAACTGGACGCGGCCAACCGTCTGGCCGGCGAGGGGGACGCGGTCTCGGGAGCCTTCCTGCTGATTGACTCGCGGTACGAACGGGAGCTGAACAGCGAGCTGCAGCGGCGGCCACGGGTGGCGAGCATTACTTCGCGCGACCGCATGATTGCCTCGTACATGGACGTTGCCGCCGAGACGCTGCTGGTCTTCACCGTGATCCTGAGCCTCTTCGCCGGCGTGATCGCGCTTGGCGTCATCTATAATAGCGTTCGTATTTCGCTGTCCGAGCGTGACCGCGAGCTGGCCAGCATGCGCGTGCTCGGTTTCACCCGCGGCGAGGTTTCGTTTATCCTGCTGGGAGAGATGGTGCTGCTGGTGCTGGCGGCCATTCCCGTGGGGCTCGCCATTGGGGCGGGGTTGAGCGTTCTTTCGGCGCACTCGCTGCAGACCGAGATGTATCGCATCCCGGTGGTGCTCACCCGGGGCACGTTTGCCCTGGCTGCGGCGGTGGTTCTTGTGGCAACGCTGCTTTCGACGCTGCTGGTGCGGCGCAGGTTGCAGCGGCTCGACCTGATCGGCGTCTTGAAAACGAGGGAGTAATGACCAGGGTACAGAAGAAGCGAATC
>PWMO01000043.1 GCA_003558175.1 Spirochaetaceae bacterium | reverse complement strand
GGGGGCAGAGCAGCCGACAACATCCGCTCCAAGACGCTTGAGTGCCTCGCGCATGCCGAGCAGCGCGAGCTTCTCGTCATCAACAACGAGCACTCGCGGCGCCCGGGGCATCAGGTTGACGAGATCCGCCGCCTGACCGTCTGCCGGTTCCGCCGGGCGTGCTACGTTCGACGTTTCTCCCGGCGACTCAACCGTCGTCCCGTCAGGCTGCTCAAGTTGGAGATCACCTGACTCCGACGACTGCTCGACAACCGCGGCCGGAATCCTGACGGTGAAGATCGACCCCTCTCCCGGCCGGCTCAGCACGGAGATACTTCCCTCCATGCCCTCGACCAGCCGCCGGCAGATCGACAGGCCCAGGCCACTGCCGTCGCCGACGCCGGCGCCTTCATCTTCATCTACGTCTACGTACGCTCCCGTGCCTTCGCCGCCGCCCGGTTTGGGCGAGGCCGTATTGGACTGACCTGCAGCACGAAAAAAGGGATCGAAGACGCGGTCCAGATGCTCCGGTGCAATTCCGCAGCCGGTGTCAACCACGGAAATCACCAGCTCACCGATCTCCCGGCTGCCCTCCCAGTGAACGCGAATCTCTATCCGGCCGTTCTCGGTATACTTAACGGAGTTTGAAAGCAGATTAGTGACGACGTGCGACAGCGTCGCACCATCAACCAGTACGGAGGCCGGAACGGAAGACTCTACCCGCACCGGTTTCAGCGAGAGGCCCGCCGCCTCCGCGCGGCGAAGAAACAGCAAGCGGTGCCGGTTGAAAAACTCACGAACATTCAGCACCTCTCTGCCGCCGCTGAGCAGCGGCGCCCGTCGCTGGTCCTTTCGCCGCCCCGCAACGCTGCGTTCCGCGCGAACATGCGCAAGCGCCCGAGCGGACAGTTCGGTCAGGCACGAGACGCCGGATTGCATCGCGTCCTGGACCTCGGGCGCAAGAACCTCAGCCGGAAGCGCGGCGAGTGTGTCGCCAACTCCCCACAGCACGTTACGCGATTCATGCGCCAGCACGGAGACCAGCTCGATGCAGCGTTGCGACGCTTCCTCGGCAGCGCTGCGCAGCTCCCGTTCGGCCCGCAGACGGCGCCGCAGGTCCGCCACCGAGCGTCTATGCACACTCTGCAGGGCGAGCAGCGCCGCGCCAGACACCGTCAACGCCACCAGAACCGTGACCATCGGCGCCGTCTGTGCGTTCCACCACTGAAGATGTCTGCCAGCCTCAACTGCTGCGATCACAAGCAGAGCAGCGGCCGCGCCGTGCAGGCACAGCAGTGCACGGCTTCTTCCATTCCTCACCATCGGCTCCAGAAGACTGAGATTCTACTGCCGACCTTTTGAAATGGTTCCGTTTTAGATCTGAATGAGGGCTTCAGCGTTACCCGCACTGTTTTACACGCCTCGCAGCGCAAGCGCTATCCGGATTGTCCCTCATTGTGGGGTGAGTGCTCGTTCTATACTTCCATCATGTTATTTCTTGCTGCAAATCGGATGAGATCAATCTGGTTTCTCAGATCGAGCTTGCGCATCAGATGCGAGCGATGGTTCTCTACGGTCCGCCCGCTGATGCAGAGCGCGGCGGCAATCTCGCGTGTGGTACGCCCTTCGACAACGAGGAGGAACACTTCACGTTCGCGCGCAGTCAAGGTGGCAAGAAGATTGCCGTCGGATCCGTCTCCGACAATCGAACCGGAGTTGCCGGGAAGGTCAACTCCGGCCTTCTTGCGTACCAGGTAATAGACTTCTTCATTCAGCACCGCATGCAACCCTTCAATCAGGCGCTCGCCTGTCACGCTCTTGCTGATGTACCCTTGTATGCCCCGCTGCAGCGCCTCGATGAAGGCGCGCTGTGTGAAGCTGTCCGAATGGACTACCAGTTTTGCCTGAGGAAGATGCGTTCGTACCGATTCTATGAACAGACCGACCGTCCGGGAGATAGTCTCCCATTCGAAGAGGACTATGTCCGCGGACCACCGGGGCAATGAGTACAGCGCCTCCGCATGCGTAGCTGCTTCAGCCGCAACGCGAAGGTCGGGAGCAGAGTCTATTACCGTCTTGATCCCAATGCGGTACGTTTGATTCTCGTCAACGACCGCGACTTTTCTCCGCAACATTTCTTATAAACCTGCACGTTGAACGAAAGGCTGTTTAAGAGATACCTTCTATTTATATAATACATCTACTGAGAAAGAAATAAGAAAACATACTCATTGAAGTCGTGAAATAACCGCAAACTGCGCCGAAGCGGAGCGCCGGCTCCGGCGCGCGGTTCGCACGCGAGCTCCCGTATTAAAGTTACATATCGGTGTACTCAGCAAGCAAAATACTACTTTTTGGTAGGCCGCATTCCCCTTTCCGGCAGCTCTGTAGGCGAACGTCACGATCGCCGAACTCTAAGTTGTTTGATTGTAGTAGGTTACAGAGCACCTCGCATAGATGGCACACAACTTGTATAGTAGGGATGCAGTTGAACAGAAATTCTGCGGCGGTGAAAGGAGATCATCCCGCACAACAACAGGAGTAAGGAGACACCAACGTGAGTACCCCCAAGACCCCCAAAGACGTAATGGCACTGATGGAGAAGGAGAAGGTCGAGATTGTTGACTTTCGCTTCATGGATTTTCCCGGAATGTGGCAGCACTTTTCAATTCCGGCAACCGTGTTTGAAGAAGACATGTTCACTGAAGGGCTCGGTTTTGACGGCTCGAGCATCCGTGGTTGGCAGAGCATCAATGAGTCGGACATGCTGGTCAAACCGGTAGCGGAGACCGCCTTCATCGACCCGTTCACGCAGCACAAGACGCTGGTCATGAACTGCAACATCTGTGACCCGATCACCGGTGAGGACTACACCCGTGACCCGCGCAATATCGCTCGCAAGGCGGAGAACTACATCAAGAGCCTCGGCCTCGCCGACACCGTTTTTGTCGGTCCGGAAGCCGAGTTCTTCATCTTCGACGACGTGCGCTTTGATCAGAACGAGCACTCGGGCTTCTTTTTTGTAGACTCCATTGAGGGCCGCTGGAATACCGGCCGTGACGAGGGACCCAACCTGGGCTACAAGCCGCGCTACAAAGAAGGCTACTTTCCGGTAGCGCCCAGCGACAGCATGCAGGACATCCGCAGCGAGATGGTTATGTACATGCAGTCGATCGGCATCCCGGTAGAAGCACACCACCATGAGGTTGCCACCGGTGGACAGTGCGAAATCGACATGCGCTTCGCGCCAATGGTCTCAATGGCCGACAGCATGCTTAAGTACAAGTACGTGGTCAAGAACACCGCGCGCAAGCACGGCAAAACGGTTACCTTCATGCCCAAGCCGCTCTGGAACGACAACGGCAGCGGAATGCACGTGCATATGTCGTTCTGGAAAGACGGCAAGAACCTCTTCTACGGAGATGGCTACGCGGGCCTCTCGGAGACCGCCCTCTACGCGATCGGCGGCATCCTGAAGCACGCTCCGGCGCTGCTGGCGTTCACCAACCCCACCACCAACAGCTACAAGCGGCTGGTACCCGGGTTTGAGGCGCCGGTCAACCTGGCCTACTCGCGCCGCAACCGCAGCGCGGCCGTCCGGATCCCGATGTATTCCAACTCCGAGAAGGCCAAACGATTTGAGTTCCGCTGTCCCGACCCGTCGAGCAACCCGTATCTGGCGTTTGCGTCAATGATGATGGCCGCGGTCGACGGTGTACAGAACAAGATTCACCCCGGTGAACCGCTGGACAAGGACATATACGACCTGCCGCCGCAGGAAGCCGCCAAGGTTGAGAAAACTCCCGGCACGCTGCGCGGCGCACTGGAAGCGCTGGACAAGGATCATGACTTCCTGCTGAAGGGTGACGTGTTCACCCCGGACGTCATCGAGACCTGGATCGACTACAAGCTGAACAACGAGGTTCTGGCGCTCGATCTGCGGCCCCATCCGTGGGAGTTCGCACTCTACTACGATATCTAACACCACGGCGTTGCCGCAGTGTAGATATGGCGGTTGTTGCCTCCTGCCGCCGTTTATACCCTCTTGCCCCGGTCTCTCCTGCCGGGGCTTTTTTTGTCCCGGCGTCTGTGCATCTCGTCCCGGCAGCAGGAGTCGCCGCTGAAAGAGGCCAAAAACACTCAAAACATCAGGAATTGTAATCGAAATTGTGGTAGAATGTCGGTGTCCCTGATTGACGGACAGGTAAGAAGCGATCTTCAAACGGAAGGAGGAAAGGAATGAAAACGCAACTGCGCACGGCGCTGATCGTACTGCTACTGTTATTGACAACGGCAACAGCTTGGGGGCAGGTGACAATCGTCGCACCGACGGTGAGTGGGGCTAACACCGACTTCGTAGAAGCCCTGCAGGATGAAATCAATAACGCGATTGACATCCTTGAGACCGATGTGATCTCAGAGATTGAGCAGTATTTCGATCTACCGCTGCTGGCGCAGGGAGTTGCCGACTCAGGTGCCGCAGCGAGCCACATCGGCACCCAACGCTCGTTCATCGACTACCAGCGTTTCGCGATCGTCGTCGGCGGTGGACTGGCGGCATCGCTGTACACAACAGACCCGGACATCATCACAGATCTTGCAGACGAAATCGAGCAGGGAGACGTTTACGCTGGAGCGGCCACTCAACCGATCGTCGTTTCATTCGGTTTCCGGCCTCGTTTCATCTCCGACCGCCTTTACACCAACGTTAAGCTTGGCTATGCCGATGTCGGCGACGGGGATATCGCTGACGGAGTT
>PWMO01000474.1 GCA_003558175.1 Spirochaetaceae bacterium | reverse complement strand
TCTGGTTGCCGACTACCTGATGGCAACCGTAATGATGGCGGTGATGTATTGAGTGCGATTATTTGCCTGGAAGGGCTGCGAAAGTCGTTTGCCTCACTGGACGTGCTGCGGGGAGTCGACCTTCAGTTCGAGGAAGGGCAGATCACGTCGCTCGTGGGTCAGAGCGGTACCGGGAAGAGCGTTCTGTTCAAGTGCATGATCGGGATCATGACGCCCGACGCCGGACGGGTGCTTTACAAAGAACACGACCTGGGAGAGATGAACGAAGATGAGCGCAAAACGTTACGCAATAACTTCGGCTACGCGTTTCAGGACGCGGCGTTGTTTGACTCCATGAGCGTTGCCGACAACATCGCCTTCCCGTTGCGCGAGGTACTGGGAATGCGCAGCCGGCGCGAAATAGCAAAGCGAGTCAAGGAGATGCTCGACTGGATCGAGCTGCCGGACATCGGCAGGCAGATGCCGTCGGAACTGTCGGGCGGTATGCGCAAACGGGTCGGAGTCGCGCGGGCGTTGGCTATCAAGCCTGAGATCCTGCTCTTTGATGAGCCGACCAGTGGTCTCGATCCGGTGCTCGGCCAGACAATCAACGACCTGGTAGTCAGAGTAAACCGTGAGCTCGGGCTCACCTGCATCCTGATCACGCACGATATTCCGGCGGCGTTCCGCATTTCCGACAAGGTAGTATTTCTGCACGAGGGCGAGATCATTGCTGCAGGAACGGCAGCGCAGGTCGCAGCTTCGCAACACGAGATGGTGCGACAGTTCGTAGAGAATTCGTTCAGTACATGGGAAGAGTAACAGATGTCTAGAGTTGCCAAAGTGGGATTGTTTGTCGTGATCGTGAGTGTTCTGGGCGTGGGCTACATTCTGCGGACCGGGGACGGTTACAGTGAAAGAAACACCTATGAGCTCGAGATCCTGATGGACAACGCCGCCGGGCTCACCACCAATTCGCAGGTCTTCATGGCGGGCGTTCCGATCGGCACGATCCGCTCGATCAGCCTTCAGGACGGCCGGGCCAGGATCGTAGTGGCCATCTCCAACAACATCGAGATTCACGAAGACGCCACCGTCTACAAGGAGGCATCTTCGTTGCTGGGGACCTCGATCATCTCGCTGGACCCCGGCAGCCGCGGTGCGGCTACCCTCGATGCCGGCGGCCGGATCGAACAGGTATCCGTGCGCGGTGACTTCGGGCGCACAATCGATACTGCCGAGGGGATCGCGTTGGCGGTAACCGAGGTGCTCGCCGATGTGCGCGAGCAGCACCTGACCGTACTCTACAGCACGCTCGAGAGCCTGGACCGGATCCTGGCGCGCGTGGATACTCGGTCAGAGTCCGATCTGGAGGCCGTATCGCTGATACTGAACGATATCGCACTGACCGTTGAGCGCGTCGCGCGGATGGTCGACGAGCGGGACAGCGATATCCAGGCGTCACTGGCATCGGTGCGTCGATCCCTTGAAGACGTAGAAGACGTCACTGCAACCGTGCGCCGCGGCGAGGGCAACCTCGGGCGCGTGGTCTACGAGGACGAGCTCTACGAGCGAGTGGTAAACGTGGCTCGCTCGGCCGAAGAGCTGGTGGAGCAGGTCACGGGCCTTGGGGTGCAGGTAGGGTTTCAATCGGCCTACCTCACCGAACGGAGCGAGGCGCAGAGCGAGTTCTCGTTGCGCCTGCTGCCGCGAAGCCGTCGCGGCTACTACGAGCTGGGGGTTGTAGATGCTCCCGACGGGGTGACCCGGCGCACCACAACCACCGAGGTCCAGTCGGTGAACGGCGGCGCGGCAACTACCACGGTCACCGACGAAACAGTCACCGACGACGCAGTGAAGTTCAACGCGCAGATCGCGCGCAGTTTCGGCCCGCTGACGCTGCGCGGCGGCCTGATAGAGAGCAGCGGCGGTTTTGCCGTGGACTACAGTCCGCTGTCGCAGATTATGGTCTCTGGTGAGATGTTTGAGTTTGGCGACGATCAGCCCAACCTGCGCGCCACCGGGACGGTCTTCCCGTTCTACAACCCGGATGGCTTGCTGCCGTGGTACTGGCTCTACCTGACCGGCGGCATGACCAACATCCTCAGCGACGAGGACCGTGAGTTCTTCCTGGGTGCCGGGCTCCGCTTCACCGACGAAGACATCCGCGGCCTGGTCGGCCTGATCCCGTTCGGGCGCTGATACGTTCGGACAACTGCGAGAAGACGTTCAGCGCGAGAGCACAGTTCGATCACAATTGGGCCTATTGCGCGAGTCAAACGGTTCTGCTACCGTTCTCGCGCATATGAGACCACTGGAGCGGTTGTACAGCTCGGGCCGAGCGTTCATGTTCACTTACTTCCTTCTGATCATCGGGATCGGCTCCGCGCTGTTGTCGCTGCCACAAGCCTGGCCTGAGCCGGGGAGCATCCGCTACATTGATGCTCTGTTCACCGCGACCTCGGCCGCATGCGTCACCGGCCTGATAACCGTCAATACAGCGGATTTCACTCGCTTTGGACAAACGGTTATCATGTTGGTCATTCAGGCCGGAGGCTTGGGGATCATAGCGTTCTCCACTGTCTATCTGATCATCCCGGCCACGAGAATGTCACTGCGCAGCAGCTCAATAATTCGAGAGTACTACGTCGACCAGGTTGACTTTGACCCGCGACGAATCGTGCGCAGCATACTGGTCTTCACTCTGGTGATCCAGGCTCTCGGTGTCGCGTTGCTGGTAGTACCGTTCGTCCGGGCCTCCGTAGAGGCTCCGTTGTTTGCAGCGCTGTTTCACTCTATCTCGGCTTTCTGTAACGCCGGGTTCTCGACCTTTCCGAACAGCCTGGAAGACTTCGTGCTGGATCACCGCGTGACCGTTCCGATCATGCTGCTGATCGTGGTAGGCGGGATCGGTTTTGTTGTCATACAGGATCTCAGCAACAAGCTCACGACTCACAGACGACGACTGTCATTGCACACTCGCGTGGTGCTGACGGCAACCGCGACGCTGATCGTCGTGGGAACCCTGCTTTTCTGGACCATCGAACGCGGCAGCGGCGTTTTTGCCGGCATGACCGGCCCGCAGTCGCTATTCGCGGCGCTCTTCCAGAGCATCACACCGCGGACGGCCGGGTTCAACACCGTACCGCAGGATACACTGTCTCCCGTGGCACAGCTGCTTACCATGACATTCATGTTCACCGGCGGCGCTCCCGGTTCGGTTGCGGGCGGCATCAAGGTAACCACGGTACTGATCATCTTGGCGGCAGCGGTCATCGGAACCGACGAGAACGGTGATATTCGCTTCTGGAAACGCAGGATTCCGGCACGAGTCGTAGCGAAAGCGCACGGGCTTCTGGTAAAGGCGCTGCTGATCGTTGCGATATCGTCGCTGCTGCTTGCCGTTGCCGAGTACCGATTGATCCGTGAGGGAACGCCGGTGCTAGTACTGCTGTTCGAGGCGTTTTCTGCGTTCGGAACGGTGGGTTTGTCACTTGGTGTGACCGACGCGCTCTCCGATGCAGGGAAACTGGTAATAGTCTTCACAATGTTTGCTGGACGCGTGGGGCTGATCTCGCTTGCCATGCCGCGACGCAAGGTGCGCGGTGAGCGGTTAATCGGCTATCCCACCGGTGAGATCATGATTGGGTAGGTGCATGAAACAGTTTGCGATTATTGGCTTGAGCCATTTTGGTATCCGTGTTCTCGAAGAATTGCTGCAGCACGAAGCAGAGATTCTGTTGATCGACCGGGATCAGCAGGTCATTGAAGAGTACAAAGACATCGTGGCGGCTGCCTACATTGCCGACGTGATCAAAGAAGAACTGATCCAGAAATTGGTTCCTCCGACTATCGACGCCGCTATTGTTGATCTGGGAGACGCCACCGAGGCTTCTATTCTGGTCACAAACTACCTCAAGAAGCAGGGAGTCAAGCGGATAATTGCCAAAGCCGAAACCGACCAGCACGGCGAGATACTCGACATTGTGGGCGCGACCGACGTCGTATATCCCAACCGGGAAGCCGCCAAGCGCATCGCGCTGCCGCTTATTTCCTCGTCGCTCTTCAGTTACTTTCCGATCGGTGAAGGGATGGTTATCGCCGAAATCCAGCTTCCCGACCAGTTCCTCGGTCAGACAGTGGTGGAGGCGGACTTACGGCGACGGCACGGGCTCAACGTGCTGGCAGTCCGGCACAGCGGCGGAACACAGTTCAGTTTCATCTCGCCCGCCTACCAGTTCAGCGAAGGGGATGTGATCCTGGCGGTCGGCAGCGAGACCGATGTGGCTTCAGTCCCCGGGCGCACCCATAATGAGCGGTCCACGACCGATAGCGCTCTTTCCAGAGCCGGCGCTACCGGACAAGCCGGGGAGCGCTCGCCCACCTCCCGCGGCCGCTCCAGTGCGGGACACCGGTCATGGCTCCAGCGAGCAGTTGACAAGTTCAGAAAAGGCCGGAGACTGCGATAACTATCGCAGACATACTACCAGGCTGCCCCGCCGGGACTGCATCCTTTATTTCGATTTAACACCCGCAGTCTCTTTCTTTACGCCATCTTTACGCCCCGCCACCTTACACTGAAGGTGATGAACGGTATTGCAGAACCTGTGGCTAACCTGCTGCTTCTCGGGCTCTTTGTTCTGGCCAGTAATCTATTTGTTATGGTTGCGCTGCGTCTTCCGCGCTGGATTGCCGCGGCAAGAAATCGCATGGCAGCGGCTGTTCACCATGGGGCCCATCGCGCTGAAAGCGTGCCCGTTATG
>PWMO01000472.1 GCA_003558175.1 Spirochaetaceae bacterium | reverse complement strand
TCCGATCTACGGTTCCTCGCGTGCTGAACAACTCCAGTCTCGTGGGCGACGAGACTCGTGAGCGCATTATTCGTGCAGCCGAGGAGTTGGGCTATCACAAGCGCCGCATTCGCCGCCACGGGCGACGTGCCATTCTCAACGTGGCACTTTTTCTGCCGTTCGGCGGCAATAACTATCTGCATTTGTTCTACGACGTCGGCGAACTCATTCACGCCATTGCGCTCGGCTTCGGCGATGTCCGCGCCAACATCATCGCCGTGGTCAACAACGAGAACATCCACCTGTTCGATCACAAGAAAACCGGCGATATCGATGCGTGTGTCTTCGGTTTCACGTCACCCGGGGCAGAACTGCTTGAAGTGATCGATGCGCGCGAGATACCCGCTGTCCTGATCAATCGCATCGATCCGCTGCACAACTACGTGGTTTCCGATCACGCGGCCGGTATGCAGCGCCTGCTGGAGGAACTGGTGACGGCCGATCCGGGGGTGCGGCCGTGCTACCTCGGGTTTCCCCTCATCGAACAGGTCTCCGAGCTGCGGCGTGACGGGCTGCTGCGGGCCGCGGAAAACCGGGGGCTCAACTTCGGTCCGCAGGATTGCTATGATGTTGGGGCGATCGACGAGATCACGCCCGAGCTTATTGAAACGCTGCTCGATACGGGGTACAACGCCGTAATGTGTTTCAACGACGTGCTCGCCGCCTACACCTATGAGTGCGCGCTGCAGATGGGGTTGCGCGTCCCGCAGGACTTTTCGCTGACCGGATTTGACAATTCGCCGGTACGACGGTTGCTGTCGCGACCGATTGTATCCATTGATCTGGCGGTGTCGGAACTGGGATTTCAGGCCGGCAAGTGGCTGCGCGATGCCATCATCGAGAAGCGCGAGGCGCCGCTGCAGCTGCATATACCGGGTGCGCTGATAGAGGGAACGACCATCAAGTCGCGGTAGTCTTGACCGCAGCTGAGGAATGTCAGGTTGGAAGACAGGAGGGTGGCTGGATGATTCATGTTGACGGCACGTTGCAGTCCGAGCACTTGCGGTCTGCACTCGAGCGATTCTTTGGAGTGGCGGCAGGCAAGATCACTGCGCTCAACAAGCGCTGGAATCCGGCGCACGGCACACCGGTGTTCACGGTAGACGGCACCTATACCTCAAGGGGATGGACGGAGTGGACGCAGGGCTTCCAGTTTGGAAATGCCATCTACCAGTTTGACGCAACCGGCGATCGTGCGTTTCTCGAGTTGGGCCGCAAGGCAACGGTTGATTTCATGGCATCGCATGTCAGTCACATCGGTGTGCACGATCACGGTTTCAACAACGTCAGCACCTATGGCAATTTGCTGCGCCTGATGACCGAAGGGTGCATCGAGGAGAACTCGTGGGAACGCGAGTTCTACCGGCTGGCGTTGAAGCTCTCCGGCGCGGTGCAGGCGGCGCGCTGGACATCCACCGCCGACGGCCTGGGGTACATTCACTCGTTTAATGGGCCGCACTCGCTGTTTGCCGATACCATGCGTTCGCTGCGCGCTCTCGCATTGGCGCACCGCTTCGGCCACGTGCTGATGGGGGAACAGGACCGTAAGATTTCGCTGCTGCGACGACTGCTGCAGCACGCGGAGGCCACTGCCAGGTACAATGTCTATTTCGGCCAGGGACGGGACCGCTACGACGTGCGCGGACGCGTTGTGCATGAATCGATCTTCAATATACAGAACGGCGTCTACCGCTGCCCCTCTACCCAGCAGGGCTACGCTCCGTTCAGCACATGGACGCGCGGTCTCGCCTGGGTGTTGAGCGGCTTTGCCGAGCAGCTGGAATACCTGGAGACGCTTCCCGAGGAAGAGATCGTCGGGACCGAACTGCTCGACTTTCCATCGAAGGCGGCAGTCATGGCGCGTTTTGTGGAGACTGCGCGCGCCACGGCGGACTTCTTCATCGAGAACACGCCAACCGACGGCGTACCCTACTGGGACACCGGTGCTCCCGGGCTGACGAAGATGCCGGGCTATCTGGACCGGCCGGCCGATCCGTTTAACGAGTACGAGCCGGTGGACAGCTCGGCGGCGGCAATCTGCGCCCAGGGCTATCTGCGACTGGGCCGCTACCTTACGGACTCCGGAGAGCCGGACGTCGGAACGCGCTACATTCAAACCGGACTGACCATCGCGCGCGCACTGCTGGATGAGCCGTATCTGTCTACCGACGCTGAACACGAGGGGCTGCTGCTGCATTCCATCTATCACCAGCCCAACGGCTGGGACAACGTTCCCAACGGCCGTTCCATAGCGTGCGGTGAGTCCTGCATGTGGGGTGACTACCACCTGATGGAACTGGCGGTCTACCTGCAGCGGCTGGCGTCGGATGGGCCCTACCTGACGTACTTCGCGGTCGGCACCTGAGGACCGGCGAGGTATCTGAGGACCTGCGAGGCACCTGAGGACCTGCGAGGCACCTGAAGGCCGGCGAGGCCGACGGGGGCGGTAAGGTTGCCGAATACCACACAGAATCAGAGAGGTTAGAGTCATGAGTCAAACTCCCAATTCAGGCAAAGAAACAGGGAGGCGCAACCCGCGCAATCGCAACAGCGCCGCCAAAGTGATCAGTATGGAAGCTGCCGCACGGCTGATTGAAGACGGAGCGGTGGTCTCGGTCAGCAGCTCCAGTGGTCTGGGATGCCCTGATGCGCTGCTCGCCGCCATTGGGGCGCGCTTTCGCGAAACCGGGTCGCCGCGTAACCTTACCACACTGCACCCGATTGCGGCCGGCGATATGTACGGGATCGACGGCATCGATCATCTGGCGCAGGAGGGGCTGTTGAAGATGGTGGTAGCCGGGTCCTATCCGTCCGGCCCGTCGAACAAGCCTTCACCAAAGATCTGGGAGATGATCCGCGACAACAAGGTGGCGGCGTACAACGTGCCGAGCGGTATCCTGTTCGATATGCACCGCGACGTGGCCGGCAAGCGACCCGGCGTGCTGACAAAGGTGGGGATGGATACCTTTGTCGATCCGCGACGCCACGGCTGCAAGATGAACGACGCGGCGCGCCAAGACATCGTGCGGCTGGTGGACTTTGCCGGAGATCAGTGGCTCTTCTTTCCCAATATCGTTCCTGAAGTGACCATCATTCGCGGCACCACCGCCGATGAGCGCGGCAATATCTCGATGGAACACGAGGGCGCGTATCTCGGCGTGATCGAGCAGGCGCTGGCGGCGCGCAATAACGGCGGTATTGTGATCGCGCAGGTGAAGCGACTGACCGAGGCGTTCTCCATTCCCAGTCAGCGCGCCTATGTGCCGTCCACGCTGGTAGACTACGTCGTGGTGGCGCCGGAGCAGCTGCAGGCAACCGAGACCGTCTACGATCCTGCTATCAGCGGCGAGACGCGCACGCCGTTGTCCGCCTTCGAGCCGGCGCCCGAAGGGATAGAGAAGATCATCGCGCGCCGCGCCGCGCTCGAACTTGCCGAGGGAGATATCGTAAACCTGGGATTTGGCATCTCGGCGCTGGTACCGCGGGTGCTGATCGAAGAGGGCGCCACGGGCCGCGTTACCTGGGCCATAGAGCAGGGAGCCACCGGCGGAGTGCCGCTGACCGGGTTTGCGTTTGGCTGTGCGGCCAACGCCGAAGCCATCATCGCGTCGCCGTATCAGTTCACGTTCTTCCAGGGGGGCGGCATGGACGTTGCGTTGCTGTCCTTCATGCAGGTTGACGGCAACGGCAGCGTCAACGTCTCACGGCTCTCCGCCAAGCTGCACGTTACCGCCGGCTGTGGCGGGTTTGTCGACATCGTGAATGCGGTACGCAAGATCGTCTTCTGCGGTACGTTCACCGCCGGCGGACTCGATGTTCGCGTTGAGGACGGGAGGCTGCGGATCGAGAACGAGGGAAAGGCGCGAAAGTTTGTCCCGGAGATCGAGCACGTGACCTTCTCCGGGCGCCAGGGAGTGGAGAAGTCGCAGGACGTGGTGTATGTCACCGAGCGCTGCGTGATTGAGTTGCGGCCCGAGGGGCTGACGGTGACCGAGATTGCGCCCGGTATCGATCTGCAACGGGACGTTCTCGACAATGCCGGAGTTCCGCTGCGCGTGGCGGACGACCTGAAATCGATGGACGAGAGGCTGTTTCTCACCGGTGCGGTTGACCTGTACCAGTCCGGCCGGCTGTAACGTCCGGTAAACCCCAAACGCAGGAGACGGAGATGGCAGAGAATGAACCGCGGGCGGCCCAAGAGACCCGCTCAAGCAGGATAACGCATGAGACCCGTGACGGAGTAACCAGGATCACCCTGAATCGCCCCGAGAAACTCAACGCCCTGGACACCGGGATGCTCGACACGCTGGAGCGTCTCACGGCGCAGATCGACCTTGACAGCGCCTGTCGTACGGTGCTGCTCGATGCTGCCGGCGACCGGGCGTTCTGTGCCGGCGCCGACATCAAGGAGTGGGGCGGACTCGCTCCGCTTGAGATGTGGCGCTTCTGGATCCGCCGCGGCCATGACGTTTTTGAACGGATCGAGCGGCTGCTGCAGCCGACTATCGCGTTGATCGACGGAATCGCGTACGGAGGCGGATTGGAACTGGCGCTGACCTGCGATCTGCTCTACGCCACCGAAGGCAGCCGGTTCGCCTTCCCGGAAACGGGGATTGCCGCCGTGCCGGGGTGGGGCGGTACGATGCGGTTAGCCGAGCGCATTGGAGTTGCGCGCGCCAAGCAGATTGTGTTTACCGGCGAGCCGATAT
>PWMO01000040.1 GCA_003558175.1 Spirochaetaceae bacterium | reverse complement strand
ATAACCGCCTGCTGCTGCAGCTGCAGGCGGTTATCGCCGAGCGCCGCCGCACCATGCCCGAGGGGTCCTACACCACCCACCTGTTCCGCGAAGGGATCGACAAAATTCGCAAGAAAACCGGCGAGGAGGCCGTAGAGCTGCTCCTCGCCCGTGGTGACGACGAAATAATCTACGAGAGTGCCGACCTCATCTACCACCTGATCGTGCTGCTGCAGGCGAGAGAGCTCGGGATCGAGGCGGTGCTGCAGCAGCTTGCCAAACGCATGCAGTGACCGGCGCCGCGGCGCAGAGGCCCAGGCGCAGTGGCGGGCCGATCCGGCGCCTGGGCCGGGTCGGAACGGTCACCGCCGCGTCGATCACCGCAGCGAGGCCTATTCCGCCACCGCCGCCGCGATGCGGCTACCCATCTCCGTTGTGCCAACCTGAGTGCAGCCTTCGGCCATGATGTCGGCCGTACGCAGACCGGAATCGATCACCGACACAATTGCGGCAAAGATCGCGTCGTACGCTTCGTCCATGCCGAAGCTGTATTTCAGGAGCATCGCCAGCGAAAGAATCTGAGCGATCGGGTTGGCCAGATCACGGCCGGCGATGTCGGGTGCCGAGCCGCCGGAGGGCTCGTACAGCCCGAAGACCGGTGATTGGACGCTCCCCATGCTGGTCGAAGAGAGCGACGCGCTCGGCAGCATGCCCAGCGATCCGGTGATCATCGAAGCTTCGTCCGACAGGATATCGCCGAACATATTGCCGCACAACACCACGTCAAACTGGCGCGGGTTTCGAACCAGCTGCATGGCGGCGTTGTCCACGTACATGTGCGCCAGCTCAACATCGGGGTATCCCGCTGCAATCTCGGTGACCACCGCTCGCCACAGGACGCCGTTGGCCAGAACGTTGGCCTTGTCGATTGAGGTAACCTTGCCGCGTCGCTTCTGGGCCGCCTGGAACGCGACGTGACTGATCCGCTCGATCTCGTCGCGGGTATACACCATGGTGTCGACGGCGCGCTCGCCGTCCTGACTCTTCGGGCTGCCGAAGTAGATCCCGCCGGTGAGCTCGCGCACAACCAGCACGTCAAGCCCGTCACCGATGACCGAGCTTTTCAGCGGCGACGCATCGCGCAGCTGGGGAAAGATAATGGCGGGCCGCAGATTGGCAAACAGGCCGAAGGTTTTGCGCAGGGGCAGCAGGGCGGCACGCTCGGGCTGCTGATCGGGAGGCAGCGTCTCCCACCTGGGGCCGCCGACCGATCCAAACAGCACCGCGTCGGCGCTGCGGCACGTCTCCACGGTCTGTTCCGGAAGCGCCTGCCCGTGGTTGTCAATCGCGATGCCACCGACATCCGCGTGCCGCCGCGTAAACGCGACGCCGAAGCGTTTCTCCACCGCGGACAGCACTGTGTCAGCCTGCTGCATTACTTCCGGTCCGATTCCGTCCCCGGAAAGAACGGCTATGGTATTCTCTTTCATGCGTGTACAATAGCGGGAATCGGCGCCGGAATCCAGTCCACGCCTTTCGGAAAGTTCTCCTATCGTGTATTATGGAGAAGCTTCAATTACAGTTTGCTACTGGAGGATTTTGATGAATACCAGGACGTTGGAAGCAATCGCGCTTTCAGTGAGGTCCCTTTCCATGGACGCGGTTCAAGCCGCCAATTCCGGGCATCCGGGTATGCCGATGGGAATGGCCGAACTCGGCGCCCTCCTCTACGGAGAGATTCTCTCTCACTATCCGGGAGATCCAGGCTGGCCCAATCGCGATCGCTTTGTTCTGTCGGCAGGCCACGGCTCCATGTTCCTCTACTCACTGCTGCACCTTTCCGGATACGACCTGTCACTTGAAGAGCTCAAGCAGTTTCGGCAGGTAGGCTCGCGTACGCCGGGTCATCCCGAGTACGGGCACACCCCGGGAGTAGAAACCACTACCGGGCCCCTCGGGCAGGGCGTCAGCAACGCGGTGGGCATGGCCATTGCCGAGGCAATGCTGGCTGATCAGTTCAACACCAGAAAGCACACGATTGTCGATCACTACACCTACGTCATCGCCGGTGACGGCTGTCTGATGGAGGGCATTTCGTCCGAGGCGTGCTCGCTGGCCGGACATCTGGGACTCGGCAAGCTCATCGTGTTTTATGACTCCAACAATATCAGCATCGAGGGGTCAACGGAGCTGGCGTTTACTGAAGACCCGGCGAAGCGCTACGAGGCGTACGGGTGGCAGGTGCTGGAAGGCGATGCCTACGACGCCAAAGAGATTCTCAGCCTGGTGGAACAGGCCCAGGACGACGAGGCGCGGCCGACCTTGATCAAGCTGAACTCGGTTATCGGGAAGGGCTCGCCCAACAAGGCCGGCAGCGCCGATGTCCACGGTGCGCCGTTGGGCGCTGAAGAGATCGCCGCAACGCGGCGTGCACTCGGCATTGGCGAGGACGAGGCGTTCTTCATCCATCCGGATGCCACCGAGCACTTCGAGGACTATCAGGAGAAGCTCAAGCGGCGTCATGACGAGTGGCAGGAGCTCTTTGTAGAGTGGGCCGAAGCCAACCCCGAGCTGAAGCAGAAGTGGGACAGGCATTTCTCCGACGGTTCATCGCTGTTGCAGAACGCCGAACTGCCCCAGTTTGCCGTTGGCGACAAGCTCGCTACACGACAGGCCGGCGGAAAGACGCTGCAGGCGCTGGCAAAAGCTCTGCCCCACCTCGTTGGCGGCTCGGCCGATCTCGCCCCGTCCAACAACACCGCGCTGCCGGATTACGGCTCGTTTACCAGAGACAACCGCAGCGGGCGCACTATTCATTTCGGCGTGCGAGAGCACGCGATGGCGGCGATCAGCAACGGGATCGCGCTGCACGGCGGCTTTCGCCCCTTCTGTGCCACCTTCCTGGTGTTCAGCGACTACATGCGCGGCGCAATGCGCCTGTCTGCCCTGATGCAGCAGCCGGTTATCTACGTACTCACGCACGATTCTATCTTCCTGGGCGAAGACGGCCCGACGCACCAACCGGTCGAGCACCTGGCGGCGCTGCGCGCCATCCCCGGTATGACGGTGCTGCGTCCCGGCGATCCACAGGAGACGGTTGAGGCGTGGCTGATGGCAATCGAGAACTCGCTAGGGCCAACCGTTCTGGCGCTGTCGCGTCAGGGGCTGGCCACCTATCAGAAGGCCGATGAGTCCTGGCAGAGAACGATGCGCAAGGGTGCGTACATCGTTCAGGAGAGTGACGGCGATCCCGAGCTGGTGATTGTTGCCGCCGGCTCCGAGGTGACGCTGGCGCTTGAGGCCGCGGCCGAGACAAGCAAGAAGGTACGCGTTGTCTCTATGATCTCTCGTGAGCTGTTCTTGAGCCAGAGCCGGGAGTTCCGCGAACGGGTGGTTCCCCCGGGTGTCCGCACCATTGTTGCCGAGCTGGGCGTTGCCCAGGGCTGGGAAGGATTTGTGCGCGATGCAGAGGACCTCTTCGTTCTCTCCGACTTCGGCGCTTCAGGCCCCGGCGCCCGGGTTGCCGAGCACTTTAGACGCACGCGCGAGGACCTGGTTCGGCTGATCCATGCCGGGTAAAGAGAACGGCCGGGTAATCAAAACGGTAACGCTTGCTCCGCGGACCGCTCTGGTTCACGGGGCGGCGGCGTGCCGCAACGGAGCGCAGAAGCGCCGGCGGGCGGTTCTGCGGGTCAGTACTGCAGCACGACGCGCCGCTGCGGCACCGTGTCGCTGTACTTGATCAAGAGTGTCCGGGTCTGCGGGTTGTAATGGCGCCCGCGGTTATAGGCCTCAAATGAAGGATCGTTGCGCCACTCCAGTCCGAAGAGCTCCATTGACGTGAACGGCTGAATCCCCTGCGCGATCATGTAGTGGGTTCGGTTCACCGGGGCGCCTACTGCAAACGAAATCTCTTCGGGTGAGACCTGCAGCTGCGTAATATCGGCCACGGTCCAGATCCACGCGCCGGGTCCCAGCCGGTCATACAGCGAAACCAGGCGCGGGTACGCGGGATTGTTATGAAGTGCCGGATAGAGCTCTTCCGGCCCGAGCGCGCCGTCGCGCGTGCCGAATGCGCCTGAAGCGGCAAGCAGCACCCGTGGCAGGAAACCTTCCTCATCTGCAAGCGAAAGCGCCGAGACAACCAGGTTGCGCCCCACGTCCAGCAGCTGCGTGTCGTTGCTGTGGCGCCCCACATGCTCCATCACAACGCCGGCGAATACCGAGAGCCGCATGTCGATCTGGCCCGGAACGCTCTGCAGAAAGAACCCTTCTTCGGTGCGGATAATATGCGGGAAGAGCGACTCGGCCAGAACCCCGTCGAAGCGCTCGAACGTCTGTTCAACCTCGGAGGTGACGGGGTCCGAGACGTGCGCGTTGTACAGCAAACCGACGGTCTGGAACGGGTCGAGATCGCGATAGTCGAGCTGTTCCACGAACTCACGCAGTTCATCGGCAAGCTGAACGCTTCCGCGATGCAGCGCAAACGACGCGAGGTCGTGAGTGCGAAAGACATCCGCATCACGCCGCTCGACCGCCGCCAGCAGCTGTTGAGTGCGGGCACTGTCTTCATCCAGTACGCGAAATTTAACCTCGCGCAGGTTTCCCAGGAAGGCGCTTGATTTCAGACCGATGTCGTCCGGGTGACGGTCCGCCGCGCGCCGCATGTCGGTAAACGCCTGGTTGTACTGATCGCGCCGCCACGCCTCGGCCAGGGTTGCCTTCAGGATGCGCTCGTCGAAG
>PWMO01000145.1 GCA_003558175.1 Spirochaetaceae bacterium | reverse complement strand
CTGACCGAGGACATCTACAAGCGGTCGATCAATCGCGAGGCCGGCGAAACCAAACTGATGTGGATCGGCCGGGTCAGCGTGATCGGCATCTCGATCGTGGCGCTGGTGCTGGCGCTCAATCCCCAGAACACCATTCTCGGCCTGGTAGCCTACGCCTGGGGCGGTTTCGGTGCGGCCTTCGGGCCGGTGATCCTGATGGCGCTGTTCTCCAGAAAGGCGACCTGGCAGGCCGCACTCGCCGGAATGGTGACCGGTACGGTGGTGCTGGTGCTGTGGGAACGCGTCGGCCTGGGAGCAACGATGTACGAGATCGTGCCCGGATTCATCGCCAACTACATCGCCATCCTGATTACCAACCGCATCGTGCAGCAGAGTGACGCAACGGTTATCGAGGCCTTTGACGCCATTGAGGCCGAGCTGGCTACCGAGTAACTGCAGCAGATGCGAATCACGGCAGGCGCGGGGCGCGGCAGGTATGAACGGGAGCGGCTGGAGTCGATTCAGCCGCTGTCTTCTCCCGGCGGGCGCTGACCCGGCGCGGGAGCTTCGCTCGGGCCATCGGCCTGGCGTGTTGGGGCGTCGGCCTGGCGTGACCCGCCGCGACGCGGTTTGCGAGCGTGAGGCTCAGCGGCGGCAGGAGCGTCCGCCGAATCGTCGGCAAAGACCACCCGGCCGCGCAACACGCATCCTTCCGCTCCGGGACGGCAATCGAGGTCGCGGCGAGAGCAGTAGTCACGTCCGGTCATGTAGCGGCAGTAGAAACTCACTGGTCAGTCCCCGGCACCGCCTATCGGACCTTGCGCTTGAAACTCTTCAGCGCTGCAACCATCGCCTGTTCGCCGCGCTCGACCATCTCGTCGCGCCGCGACATATCGTGATAGCTGAAGCCTTTCAGGTCGGGCTGCACCACGGTATCCGCGTATGAAAGCCCCTTGCTGCTGGTTGCGTTCATGAACAGCGCCATGCTGCGCACAACCACGTCCAGGATGTTCTCCGGGCGTTGCGCGGAACCCTGTGCATCGGCGTTGAGATCGACGGCCAGCACGTGGTCGGCTCCCATACGCTTCACCACGTCGGCGGGAACCGCATTCAGCACGCCGCCGTCAACCAGAACCGTCTCTCCCTCCTCCACCGGCACAAAAACCCCGGGGATACTGCAGCTCGCCAGCACGGCGGTGCTCACCGGCCCGGAATCAAATATCACCTCTTCGGCGCGCACCAGGTCGACCGCCACTGCGGCGTACGGCGTTTCCAGGTCCTCGATATTTCGTCCGCCGACAAGCCGGTCGATCAGATCGCGCAGCCCCTCGGGTTTTACCACGCCGTACTTGGGAAACGTGGGTTGCACCAGATCCTTCCACTCGATCTCCGAGGCCCGCTCGAGAATGTCGCTCCAGCTCTGCCCGGCGCAGTAGAGCGCGCCAATCAGGCTGCCGACACTGGTGCCCGCCACATAGCGCGGCCGCACTTCAGCCTCCGTAAGTGCCTTAAGCGCTCCGATGTGGGCAAACCCGCGCACCGCGCCGCCGCCGAGGGCAAGCCCAAGTGTCCGCTTGTTTCCAAACATGTCTGCCTCCTCGCGCCCGGTATCAGGTTCCTTCCATTCTCAGGTCTCTGCTGACTGCCGGTCAGGTTCAGCACCGTGCCGCGACTGTGCTACTCCATCGCCTTCCGCCACGATGTCGGGTTCGGCCACGATATCGATGAACCATTGCGGGAGCCGCGTCGGCCGCTGCGCTACCGGGTCAAAGCAGCCGTGGCGCGTCTCGGCGGTTGCGCAGACATCGCCCGCAGTGTCGGTCACCGTGTAGTCTACCTCAAAGCTGGTGCGCTTCATGTTGCGCACCGTCAGTGAGACCGTACAGCTGTCCTGCAACGTGAGCGGCTTGCGGTAGCGACAGGTTGCGCTCACCACCAGAAATGCGGGGCCGGTTTCCATATGGCGCTCGAACTCACCGTCCATCAGGCGCACGCGGGCGGTTTCCAGAAAGGTGAAAAACTCCGCATGGTTCACATGTCCGTACGCGTCGAGGTCACGAAACCGGAGCGGGATCGAAATCGAAAAGGTCTTGAACTTCATGAGCTTGCGCCGAGACTACGCCATTCACTCTGCTTGGTCAAGCCGAAGAAGCGGAGCTTTCAGTTGACCGCGTGACAGGGCGGGCGTATACTGACGCTGTTCTTTCATTCCCGATAATTCGCACGACAAGGAGAGCGAAACCATGACGAGAAGGCGAGTGCTCTTGATCGGATTGGTGGCGTTGGCTGCGGTGGCGTTGCTTCTGGCGGCATGCGGCAGGCCTGCTGCTTCTCTGGATGAGAAAGCAGAGAACAAAGACGTCCTGGTGGTGGGCATGCCCGGTGAAGCGAGGGCTCTTGACCCGCAGGCCACCAATGACCAGCCTTCGGCCCGTATCATGAAGCAGATATACGAGACCCTGATGTACCAGAGCCCCAGCCTGGAGGTCTCAAACGGGTTGATCAGTGACTTCCGCATCATCGATGACGTAACCTATGAGTTCACCCTCCCGCAGGGGATACGGTTCCATAACGGCGATGAACTCACCTCCAGTGACGTGCAGTTTACGTTCGAGCGCATGCGGCAGGTAAACGCTCCGGCAGCGTTCCTGGTGGCGGCGCTCGATCGGGTGGAGATCGTCAATGACTACACCTTCCGCATGGTGCTGCAGTATCCGTTTGGTCCGTTCATCACCCACCTGGCACACCCGGCAACCGCGATTATCAACCAGCGCGCGGTAACCGAGCTCGGAGACGACTACACGCGTAATCCGGTGGGAACCGGCCCGTTCAAGTTTGTCGAATGGCGAACCGGTGACTCTATCCTGCTGGAACGCTTCAACGACTATCACGGACAGCAGGCCGCTTCGAGGCAGGTTCGGTTTCGCTTCATCACCGAAGACGGCAGTCGTACCGTGGCGCTGGAGACGGCGGAGGCCGACATCATCTACGATGTTGGCCCGCAGGATTTCGATACCCTCAGTGGTGTCGAGGGTGTAACCGCCATCAGCTCGACCGGCCTCACCACGTTCTACATGGGGTTTAACGTCGAGAAAGAACCGTTTGACGACGTGCGGGTACGGCAGGCAATCAATCTGGCGTTGAACGTGCCGCAGGCAACCAACGTGGCGTTCCGCGGACATGCCACCCCGGCGCGCGGCCCGCTTGCGCCTACGGTCCAGTTTGCCAATGCCGACATCCCCGGCTACGGCTACGACCAGGATCAGGCGCGTCGTCTGCTCGCAGACGCCGGGTATGGTGACGGTTTTCGCACCTCGATCTGGACCAATGACAACCCGATTCGTATCCAGTATGCCGAGATCTTCCAGGAGCAGCTGTCGCAGGTCGGCATTGACGCGGCAATCGAAATTCTGGAGTGGGCGCCATATCTCGACCGCACCGCGCGGGGCGAGCACGACATGTTCATGCTCGGCTGGGTGGCGGTCACCGGTGACGCCGACTACGGCATGTATTCGCTGTTCCACTCGTCACAGTTTGGCGATGCCGGCAATCGCACCTTCTGGGCCAACGATGAGGTCGACCGCCTGCTCGATCTGGGACGGCGCAGTCCTGATGCCGCGGAACGCGAGCAGGCGTACGGCCGGGCGCAGGAGATAGTATTCGAGGAAGCACCTTGGGTCTTCCTCGCGTTTCGCAATGAGCTCAACGCGCATCGGGACTACGTGGAAGGGTTCGAGCCGCACACCGCCGGTCACCACATCCTGCACCAGGTGCGCAACCGGTAACCAAACCGAAGCATCGTCAGCCGTCCGCCCTGTTCGCAACAGCGAAGCGGGCGGCTGCACCGGCCGCTGCACAAGTGGCGGCCGGAGACACCCAGTCCGCCGGGCGGCCGGCCCGGCGGCGTTTCGCGGGCTGCGCTTGCCCGCGACAGAGGCACATTCATGCACCGATACATACTGCGGCGGCTCTTTCTCCTGATACCGGTAATGTTCGGGGTCTCCCTGGTGGTGTTTACCATCATGTTTTTCACGCCCGGCGATCCCGCCAAGCTGATGCTCGGAGAACGGGCGCCCGAAGCCGAGGTTGCCGCCATGCGCGCCCAGATGGGGTTGGACGATCCGTTTCCGGTGCAGTTCGGCCGCTTCATCGTCAACGCCGTTCGCGGCGACCTTGGCAGGTCGCTGGTGACGCGGCGGCCGGTGTTTCACGAGCTGTCGGCGCGCTTTCCCGCCACGCTGCAGCTGGCCGCCGCCGGAGTGCTCGTGGCGGTACTGATGGGGATACCCATTGGGATTCTTTCCGCCACGCGCCAGTACTCGGCGTTTGACGCCGCTTCCATGGGGATCGCGCTGGTGGGCGTGTCGATGCCCAACTTCTGGCAGGGAATGATGATGATTCTGCTGTTCTCGGTCACGCTTGGAATATTTCCTTCCAGCGGCTACGGGACGCTGCGTCATCTCATCATGCCGGCGCTGACAATCGGAACCAGCACGGCGGCAATTGTAACCCGCATGACCCGCTCCAGCATGCTCGAGGTCGTCCGGCAGGACTACATCCGCACCGCGCGGGCGAAGGGGCTGAGTGAGCGGGTTGTCATCAATCGTCACGCGTTGAAAAACGCGCTTATCCCAATTGTCACCGTTATCGGACTGCAGTTCGGCTATCTGCTTGGGGGAGCGGTCTTGACCGAAAGCATCTTCTCGTGGCCCGGGGTCGGCAGACTGATGGTCGATGCCATCCGTCAGAAGGACTATCCGATGGTCCAGGGAGGCGTGCTGCTACTGGCGCTGGCGTTCAGTGTCGTCAATCTGGGCGT
>PWMO01000531.1 GCA_003558175.1 Spirochaetaceae bacterium | reverse complement strand
TTCCAAGCAGAAACGAACCTTTCGCTGCCCAGTCCCGGCTGGACCCCATGCCGTAGTCCTTGCCGGCCAGTACGATGGTCGGCGTTCCGTCCTTCTTGTACCGCTCGGCAGCATCGAAGATCGAAATGATCTCTCCGGCGGGATGGTAGTGCGTCCAGCTGCCTTCGGTACCGGGCGCCAGCAGGTTGCGAAACCGGATATTGGCAAACGTGCCCCGGGTCATCACGCGATCGTTGCCGCGGCGGCTGCCGTAGGAGTTAAAGTCGCGAATCCCGACGCCCTTGGAAATCAGGTACCGTCCCGCCGGACTGTCGGGGTCGATGGCACCGGCCGGACTGATGTGGTCGGTGGTGATGCTGTCGCCCGCCATCACCAGACAGCGCGCACCCGAGATCGGCTCGATTGGCCCTGCATCCGGGCTCATTTCGTCAAAGAAACTCGGCTCCTGAATGTAGGTGCTGGAGCCGTCCCAGCTGTACAGGTCGGTACCGCTGAGCTCGATCTTGTTCCACTCCGGATTAGAAGTCTCAAGGCCGCTGTAGCTCTCGATGAAGGCTTCACGGTCGAGTGCCTTCTGCACGTATTCGGCAAGCTCCTTGTCGCTGGGCCAGACATCGCGCATGAACACCGGAGCTCCGTTCTCGTCATGGCCGAGCGGTTCAGTCTCCAGGTCGATATCCATGTTGCCCGCCAGCGCGTACGCCACTACCAGCGGCGGCGACGCCAGGAAGTTGGCTTTGGTGTGCGGATTGATCCGCCCTTCGAAGTTGCGGTTCCCCGAGAGGACGCCGGCAACAACAAGCTTTGCCTCCTCAACCGCCTGCCGAACCGGTTCCGGCAGCGGGCCGGAGTTCCCGATGCAGGTGGTGCAACCGTACCCCACCAGGTAGAAGCCCAGTTGCTCGAGATAGGGCATCAGACCCGCGCGCTGCAGGTATTCTGTAACAACCATCGATCCCGGTGCAAAGCTGGTCTTCACAAACGGCCTGGTCTTGAGCCCCTTCTCCACCGCCTTCTTGGCCAGCAACCCCGCCGCGAGCAGAACCGACGGATTGCTGGTGTTGGTACAGCTGGTAATGGCGGCAATCACTACGTCTCCGTGAGTGAGCTCGCCCGAGTAACCGTTAATCTGCACCGGCGCGCGTGCCGTCAGCTCGCCCTCGTTCAGCTGAAACCCGCGTTCTTCGTAGGTTGCCGTGAGGCTCTTGCGCCACGCGCTCTTGACCTTGCCCAGTCCGATGCGGTCCTGCGGCCGCTTCGGACCGGCAACGCTCGCTTCCACCGTTGCGAGGTCGAGCTCAAGGACGGTCTCGAACTCCGGATCGGGCGTTTCATCGGTGCGGAATATCCCCTGCGCCACCGCGTAATCCCGGGCGAGTTCAATGAGTTCTTCCGGTCTGCCGGTCGCGTACATGTAATCGAGGCTTTGCTGGTCAACCGGGAAATAGCCCACCGTGGCGCCGTACTCCGGTGCCATGTTGGAGATGGTGGCACGGTCGGGCACCGTCATGGCGGACAGCCCCTGGCCGAAAAACTCAACGAATTTGCCCACCACCCCGTGCTTACGCAACATCTCGGTGACGGTCAGCACGAGATCGGTAGCGGTAATTCCGGAGCGCAGTCGCCCGGTAAGCTTTATGCCGACCACCGGCGGTGCCAGCATGAACAGCGGCTGGCCCAGCATGGCAGCCTCCGCTTCGATGCCGCCAACGCCCCAGCCGACGATCCCCAGGCCGTTGATCATCGGAGTGTGCGAGTCGGTTCCCACCAGCGAGTCGAAGTAGGCAATCGGCCTGTCGGGGGTTTCTCCGGTCTGCACGATTCTGCCGAGATACTCAAGATTGACCTGATGACAGATACCGCTTGCCGGCGGCACAACGTGGAAGTTCTGCAGTGCCGCCTGTCCCCAGCGCAGGAATTCATAGCGCTCGCGGTTCCGCTGGAACTCCAGCTCGGCGTTGCGACGCAGCGCCTCTGAACTGTTGAAAAAATCTACCTGTACGGAATGGTCAATGACCAGGTTCACCATCAGCTCCGGATTGATCCTCCTGGGATCTCCGCCAAGACGTGCCATGGCGCTGCGCATGGCCGCCAGGTCCACGACACACGGAACTCCGGTGAAGTCCTGCAGCAGAACCCGTGCCGGCTTAAAGGGTACCTCTATGGTCGCGGGGTTACGTGGATTGTAGGTCAGGAAGTTTTCGACGTGCTCGCGCAGCACCTCCTGACCGTTTTCGTTTCTCAGGACCGACTCGAGCAACACCTTTATGGAAACCGGGTATCGTTCCACTCCGGGGTACCCGTCTTGAGTCAGCTTGGGCAGGCTGATATAGTCCACTTCCCCCGCTGCGGTCTTGATGGTAGAACGCAGCCCCAACGAATCGACAAATGTTTCGGTGCTCATGCAACTCTCCTTGTCCTGCTGTCGTCATAATAGTGGTTTATGACGGTCGACTTCAACATATCGAGGTGATATAATTCGGTCGGCGACCGAATAATCAGCTGACCGAATAATCAGCTGAATGGACAGCTGTATGAGCAGACGTATGGAGGACCGATAGTGAGCAGCAATCAAAACAGGCAAGAAACAGTGCAGCAGCTCCTCACGAGTTATCGATATATGGTCACCTCGCGGGAGATAGACCTTCTGGAGCAGGACTTTACCGGCCGCGGCGAGGCGTTTTTCCACGTTTCCGGGGCCGGTCACGAGGCAACCGCCGTACTGAACCATCACCTGATAGCCGAAGACTGGCTTCACGTCCATTACCGCGACAAAGCCCTGATGCTCGCGCGCGGCATTTCTGTCGAGATGTTCTTTCTGGCAACCTTCAGCAAGGATGCTTCGCATTCACGCGGACGACAGATGAATGCGCACATGAGCGCACCGGACCTTAACGTTCTCAGCCTGGTTGGCCCGGTCGGCAACAGCGCCCTGCAGGCGGTGGGTGTGGCGCAAGTGGTCAAGTCGCAGCCGCAGGAACCGATCGTTTTGTGTGCCCTCGGCGACGGCATGACGCAGCAGGGTGAAGTGCTCGAGGGAATTGCCCACGCGGTTCGCGATGAACTGCCGGTTCTCTTCGTGGTACAGGACAACAGCTTCGCGATCTCCACCACCACGCGCGGCAAAACCTTCTACAGCACGCCGGAGGGAGACGCCGACCGGTTCTACTCCACGCCAATCACTCGCATCGACGGGCGTGACGCAGTGGCAAGCCTGTCGACCTTCGGCCAGATTGTCGAACAGATGCGCCGTGACCGCAAGCCGCACATCGTGGTCTTCCAGGTAGATCGGCTTTCCAACCACACAAACGCCGACGACCAGCGCATGTACCGAACCGCGGAGGAAATCCAGGCGGTACAGGCCGGCGGTGACCCGATCATCAAGCTCAAGCAACATCTGCTCGATCAAGGCGTCGCTGAAGAAGAACTCGATCGACTCGCCGATAAAGTGCGGGAACAGGTGCGAACCGAGGCACATCGCGCGCAGCGCAGTGCGGAGCCCGCTCCGGCGTTCGACGCGGTCAAAGAATTGCCACCGCAACTCGCCGATCGTGCTTCGGAGTACCGCGGTGACCTCTCGCTGGTGAGCACGGGAGCGGAGAACGGAGCCAAACCGTTCACCATGCTGGAATCGATCCGCGAGGTGTTGCGGCTCCAGATGGAGCAGAACGACGACGTGGTGCTCTTTGGCGAGGACATCGAAGACCCCAAAGGAGACGTCTTCGGCGTTACGCGCGGCCTGACCACGCGCTTCGGCAGCCGGGTGCGCAACTCCCCGCTCGCCGAAGCTTCAATCCTGGGGGTTACTATCGGCCAGGCGCTCGCCGGTAAGCGGCCGGTGGCCTTCCTGCAGTTTGCCGATTTCCTGCCGATCGCCTACAACCAGATCTTTGCCGAACTCGGCAGCATGTACTGGCGCACCGACGGCGGCTGGCAGGTACCGGTGATCGTGATGATCACCTGCGGCGGATACAAGCCGGGGCTGGGTCCCTTTCACGCCTCCAGTCTCGAAGCTCTCGCCGCGCACACACCGGGCGTCGACGTATTCATGCCTTCCACCGCCGGAGACGCCGCCGGCCTGCTCAACGCGGCCTTTGCATCCGGCCGCCCAACGCTGTTCTTCTACCCCAAGAGCTGCCTCAATGACCGCGAGAACGCAACCAGTCCCGACCTGCAGCGGCATCTCGTGCCGCCGGGTAGCGCGCGCTTTGTCCGCCGCGGCGATGACATCACGCTGCTGGGCTGGGGAAACACCGTCGGTCTCTGTGCGAAAGCCGGAGACGCCCTCGCCGAAGCGGGAGTAGATGCGGACGTGATAGATCTGCGGTCGATCGTACCGTGGGACATCGACGCAGTTGTAGAATCGGCGGAACGCACCGGGAAACTGGTGGTTGTTCACGAAGACAACCATACAGCCGGATTCGGCGCCGAAGTGATCGCCACCGTGGCCGAACGGGCGTCGCGCAAGATCGAGGCCCGCAGAGTAACGCGGCCCGACACCTACGTTCCGTTCAACTTTGCCAACCAGCTCGAGGTGCTGCCGACCTACAAAAGAACGCTGGAAACTGCGGTCGAGCTGCTCGGAGGCGCGATGCAATGGCAACTGCCCGCTTCGGCACAGAAGGACAGCTACCTGGTTGAGGCGATCGGTTCAAGTCCGTCGGACGAGTCGATAACGGTGGTGGAGTGGAAGATCCGGCCGGGAGACGCCATTCAGTCCGGAGATCTGATTGCGGAGCTGGAAGCCGACAAGGCCGCGGTCGAGCTGCGCTCGCCGGTCGGCGGAGAGGTTGCCGAGCT
>PWMO01000407.1 GCA_003558175.1 Spirochaetaceae bacterium | reverse complement strand
GGCTGCGCGCCAGCACCCGCGCCAGCGAGATCTCGTCGGCATGGATATGGTCCCCGGCCAGAACGATGCGCGTCACCGCAAACCCGTCGGCCTCGAGCACCTCGGCCACACTGCTGCCCACCGCGGCGTCGGTGTTGCGGTCGGCAACCACCACCATGCGCCGGTCGGCAAACCGGGCGTGGCAGAAACGCCGCATCTCGATTATGGCGTCCGTTCCAATGTGTACGGTCTCAATTGTCGCCATCGCATGCCTCCTGCCCACAAAGTGTAGCGCAAATCGCCCCAGGGGCAAACCGCTCTCAGTGGTGCCGATTTTGTTGTTTTGCGTCTGCCGAAGCCGCGGTCGCGGGCCCGTCGGGCGCATGAGACGCGCCGGGCCCGTCGGGCTCCACCGGCGCGATTCGTTCGGGCGGAAAGGAAATCCAGAGCCGCGTACCCTCGGCAAACCGGCGGCGCGTAACTGCGAACACCGGGCCACGGGCGGTCTCGAGCTCGTACTCTCGATGCACCCCGTGATAGGTGGAACGCGCTACACGTGCCTCGACCGTTCCCGGGATCCCGGCCGACGCAGCGGGTGCGGATTCGTGGAGCGTGACGTGCTCGGGACGGATCATCAGCAGCCCGGAAGCGGTGGGGAAGATGTTGGCGCGACCGAGAAAGCGCGCGGTGTAGGCGGTGCGCGGGCGCTCGTAGAGCTGTTCCGGCGTGCCCTGATCGTCAATGGTGCCCGAACGCAGAACAACGATGCGGTCGGCAATGGAGAGCGCTTCGGTGCGGCTGTGCGTCACGAACACCGTGGGAACCCCGAGCGCACGCTGCACCGTCACCAGGTGGCGGCGCAGGTCTTCGCGCAGCTCAGTATCGATGGCGGAAAACGGCTCATCGAGCAGCAACGCCCGCGGCCTGCGCACCAGTGCCCGTGCCACCGCAACCCGCTGCTGCTCGCCCCCGGAAAGCGTCTGCACCGCCCGTTTGCCGAAGCTCGCGAGCCCCACCATCTCCAGCAACTCGTTCACCCGGCGGCGGCGTTCGGGCCGCGGCATCCGCGCCACGCGCAGTCCGTAGGCAACGTTCTCTTCCACGTTGAGATGCGGGAACAGCGTGTAGTCCTGGAAGACGTAGCCGATCTGGCGCTGCTGCGGTGAGACATGCGCCATGTCAGTTCCGTCAATCAGCAGCTTTCCGCTGTCCAGCTGCTCAAAGCCCGCGATGATTCGCAGCGTTGTGGTCTTGCCGCTGCCGCTCGATCCCAACAGCGTCAGAATCTCGTCGTCGGCAACCGAGCACGAGAGCGAAAGCGAAAAATCATCATAGGTACGACGCACGTCTACCAGCTCGATCACAACCCCTGCCCCTCTCTTGCATAGGACGTGGCATCAATCACCGCGAATACCACCGCAACCACAACGATATACCACACTCCCAACGCCAGCGCGACGTCAAAACTCTGAAACCCGATCAAGCGATACATCGCCACCGGAAAGGTCACGATCTCGCCGCGGCCGATGGTAAAGACGGCGGTGAAATCGGAGAGACTCAGCGCAAACGCGAAGGTAAACGCATTCATCAACCCACGCCACAGCACCGGAATCTCGAGCGTTCCCACCCTGAACCAGAGCGACGCCCCGAGGCTCTGTGCCGTCTCGGTGTAGCGGATGGGAAACGTGTCCATCACGGTGCGCACGCTGCGGAAGACAAGCGGAAACGCCATCAGGCTCTGCGTGATCCAGATGAGCACGACCCCCGGCAGCAAGCGCGATCCAAGCAGCCAGATTCCCAGGCTGAAGGTCACACTGGATATCGCCAGCGGCAGACTCACCACCGCATCCAGCATCGGCACGCGCCGGCCGCGCAGCGCACGCGCCGCGGCAAACGCCACCATGGTAGTTACGGTTGCCGTTACCAGCGCAATGCCCAGGCTGGTGCGGAGCAGTTCGCCAAAGTCGGCACGGATTATCTCGTGAATGTCGCGGTCTCCTACCCTGCCGGTCACCAGCGAGACAAACGCCGCCGTGCTCCAGTTGCCGGCCGGGCGAAACGCGCGTATCACGATCGCCGCCAGCGGTGCAAAGAAGAACAGCGCCAGCAGTGCCCAGTAGCCCGCGCACGCCCAGCGGACTGTACGGCGCACCGTGTCCCAGCGGCGCACAACAAACTTCCGGCCGCGCGTCGAGCCGATCCGCCTGCGGGACGAGGTCCACTGCAGCAGGAAGACAATTCCCGCGCAGATGGCCAGCTGCAGCGCCGCGAGCGCCCCGGCGGCAGCCAGGTTGAGATTGACGAACATCTCCTGGTAAATGCGAACTTCCAGCGTGGCGTAGCGCACGCCGCCAAAGATCAGCACAATGCCAAAGCTCACAAAGCAGTAGAGGAAGATGATCCCGGCGGCACCCAGAATGGCCGGCAGCAGCAGCGGAAGATGAAGATGCAGCAGCCGCCCCAGCGGCCCTTCGCCCAGGCCCGCGGAGACTTCGCGGTAGCGTTCGTCAACTTCCATCCAGCCGGACGCCATGATCCGCAACGCAACCGAGATATTGAACAGCACGTGCGCGATCACGATCCCGATTGGCGAATAGACGATTACCAGATCGGTGCCCAGCAGCTGGTTCAACAACCCGTTGCGACCGTAGAAACTGAGCACCGCCAGAATCACGATCAGGCTGGGCAGCACGAACGGCAGCAGGCTGAGGCTCTGCACCACCCGCTTTCCGGGAAAGCTGTAGTGCGAGAGCCAGTAGGCCCCGGGAAGCGCCAGAACGATGCAGACCACCGCGGACACCGCCGCCTGCATCGCGGAGAAGCGCAGACTGCGCCAGGTACCTGAGCGCTGCAGCACCGAGACCACCCGCTCCAGCCAGCGCGCGAAACCCAGATCCAGAACGCCGGCCCCCAGCACCGCGAGCACCGGAGGAATCAGCACGAGAAGAAACAGACCGGCGATGACCCACGGCGCAAGTTTTTTCAGCGCATCACCTCTTCCCAGTCAGCCAGCCAGTCCTGGAAGCGCTCGGCAATCAGGTCGGCGTCGAGCGAGACGGAGTCCGCTGCGCGCGGCCCGTCCAGAAACGCCTGCGGCAGCTCGACCCCGCCGTGCACCGGGTACATGAACTGCGACAACGGGATCAGCTGCTGGAACTCCTCCGACAGCAGGTAATCCATCAGCCGCTCCGCGTTCAGCCGGTTGCGCGCGCCGCGCACGATTCCGGCCAGCTCAATCTGCAGGTAGGCCGCATCGTCAAACAGCAGCACGTCGTAGCGGTCGGTCTCTTCAAACTCGCGATGATACGCGGGGCTCGTCTCGTAGCTGACCACCATCGGCGCTTCGCCCTGGGTATACAGCCCGTAGCCGTCGGACCAACCGGCGGTTACGGTGAGGATGTTGGGGCGCAGCGCGCGCCAGTAGTCGAGGTAGCCGTCTTCGCCGAAGACCGCGATGGTGTAGAGCAGAAAGTTGCGCCCCGGCGAGCTGGTCCCCGGATGCAGCATGATGATGCCGTTCTCAAACCGCGGCTCGAGCAGCTCATCCCAGCTCGCCGGCGGGTTGCGCAGCGCCCGGCTGTCATAGTTCAAGGTAATGTGGCCGTGGTCAAACGGTATCGCCCGAAACTGCGGGTCAATGAGCAGGTCGGAATCAACGTGTTCAAGCCCGGCGGGTCGGTACGGTTCCAGCAGGTTGTCTGCCTCAATCCGTGGCAGGTAGGTGGCATCAAGCCCAATGACCACGTCGGCCTGCGGATTGTTGCGCTCCAGGTAGAGCTGAGTGTAGACGGCGCCGGTCTCGCCGATGCGCTGCAGGTCCACCTCCACCCCATACTGCTCTTCAAAGTGGCTTTGGATGGCCCGCCGCAGCGTGCCCGGCAGCGAGCCGTAGCTGTAGATCACCAGTTCATCGGTTTCGCCCCGGCGCTCATCGATGTCGGGCGCCGGCGCTTCGGGCCGCCCCATGGCAGCAAGCGACACCGGCAGCGCAAACAGCAGTAACAGCAGCACCGCGGCCAGGGCCATCACCGGGGTAGTCCGCCGGGCGCGCCGGAGTGTTCGGTTCTTCGATCTCATGTATTCGCTCCTCTTTTCCCTGTGTTTCTCACCACGGTTCTTCCGTCGTGGCAGGTACGGGTCTGCAGCGGAGCGGAGGCCGTGCGACGCTCTCATGCGTCTTCTCCGAGGAGCCGGTGGGCAGGCGAAGTACGAATCATTCGGCAGGTCATTTTCCTCCGCCGGTATTACCCGGATCAGGTCAGAGGGTATGATCTCAGCCGGCCCACGGCCAGCACCCCTAAGCAGTACAGTTTCAGGTTACTCACAACCGCCGGCGGCGTCAAGCCGCGCCGTCAAGCCGCGGCGACGCGGCGCCGGCCGCGCTATCACGCCGCGGCGGCCGCGCTATCAGGCCGAGCCATCACGCCCCACCATCGAGCCGAGGCGGCCGCCCCGCAGCTTGCCAATTCGCGCGAATGGGCCTATGCTGGTATCGTGAAACCTCTAGACAGCCTGACACTGCCCTCGCTGCTCCAACGCAGCGTTGAGCTGTATGCCGACTACGAGGCGGTCGGATACGTAGACGGAGAAGCCATCAGTTACCGGACCCTGGCACTGCGGGTACGCGAGACCGCTGCCGCACTTGGCGCGCTGGGGGTCAAACCGGATGATCGGGTTGCCATTCTCAGCGAGAACATGCCCAATTGGTCAATTGCCTACCTGGCCGTAACCAGCATGGGCGCGGTGGCGGTTCCAGTCCTGCCCGACTTCTCGGAGATCGAAGTGCGCAACATCCTGGAGCACTCCGAGGCGTCGGTTGTATTCGCATCCAGGCGACTGCAGCCCAAGC
>PWMO01000384.1 GCA_003558175.1 Spirochaetaceae bacterium | reverse complement strand
CCACCATGTTCAACGGCGTGCGCCATCCGGCCCTGGTGCTGTTTGACTCCGACTCCGGAGAGTACCGCACGGTGCGCGAGTTCAGCTACCAGGATTTTCTGGGGCGTCACGCATGAGTGGTGTCAACGCAGATTCGAAGTCGACGGCGGAGACACCTCAGTTCCTCGGCACCGAGAACCCGTCGCCCCGCCCGGGGCATTCGCTTTTCCATGTCATCCCGGCTCCGTTTGAACGCAGCGTTTCTTACGGCGGGGGCACCGCGCGCGGGCCGCAGGCAATTATCGAGGCGAGCAAACAGCTGGAAGTCTTTGACGGCGTCGACGTGCCGCTGGAGCACGGCATCTACACCTGGCCCGCGGTTTCGGCCGCCGGCGAGACTGAAGCGGCGCTTGCCCGCATTGAGGCAGCGTGCAGCCGCGCTCTGAGCTACGCGGCGATCCCGGTGCTGCTCGGTGGCGAGCACTCGGTCACTCTGCCGGCGGTCAGCGCTGCGCTGCAGAGCCGCGAGGGCGGCGGCCGACTCGGCATCGTTCAACTGGACGCGCATGGAGACCTGCGCGACAGCTACCACGGCGACCGTCACAGCCACGCGTGCGTGATGCGCCGTTGCCACGATCTGGGAGTTGCAATCCACGCCGTCGGCGTGCGCGCACTTTCCCCCGACGATCTCTCGCTGCGCCGCGAGCATCCCGGTTTACTCTCGTGGCAGGACGCGGCCGAGATTGTGCCGCAGCGCATTGCGGAGGTTTCTCTGCCGGAAGACTTTCCCGAGGATGTCTATCTTACGATCGACGTAGACGGTCTCGATCCGTCGGTCATCTCGGCCACCGGTACCCCGGAACCGGGCGGGCTGACGTGGTACCAGGCGCTGGCGCTGGTAACGTCTCTCGCGGCACGGCGGCGGATTATCGCCTTTGACGTGGTTGAGCTGGCGCCCATCGCGGGCCGGATTGCCGATGACTTTGCCGCCGCGCGTCTGACCTACCAGGTCATGGGAATAATCGCCCGCAGCCGCGCCGGCCGTAAATAGAACGGCGCCGGGCCCGGCGTGGCACGACGCGCCCGAAGAGGAGCATTGCGCACCGGTCCGGCCGCGGTTAGCGCGGGGCAACGCAGGCTGCGTGAATCATGGCCGCGTAGAGCCTCGCGGCGTCGCGCACCTGGGCCATCTCGACGTGCTCGTGGCGCGTGTGCGCCACTTCCAGCCGGCCCGGCCCGCACACCAGCGGAACCGAGCCGCGAGACAGGAACACCGGTGCATCCGAGTGCGACCGGAACGCGGCCGGCTCCCACGGGAGTTCGCACGACTCAAACGCGCCTCGCAACGCGACCAGTAGCGCCTGCTCCGGATCTACGGAGAATCCAGGAGCCCAGAACAGCTCTTCAGAGGTAAGCGCGGCGGAAGGCTGACCGGCCAGGACAAACTGGCGCGCTTCGTCGAGCATGGCCTCGATCGGCCGGCGCTCGATCTGCGGCGGCACGTGCACGTCCAGCAGCGCTTCACAGCTGTCGGCAACCACGAAAGCACCCGCGCCGCCGGTGATTTCGCGCGGATTAACTACAAAGCCCCCGGGAGTGGATGGGCTGCCGGAGACTTCGAGAATCTTCATCAGCCAGGCAAGCATGTCGTGAATCGCGTTCGAGCCGAACTCCGGCAACGCAGCGTGCGCCTGGGTGCCACGCGCGGCGAGGCGGCATTCATAGTAGCCGTAGTGATCGAGATTGGGCTTGAGCGAGGTCGGCTCGCCAATCACGGTCAACGGGGCCCAGACAGTGTCCGCAAGCGTCTGCGCGCCGTCACCGTACTCCTCCTCCCCCACCACCAGCGCTACGCAGAGCCCTCGCTGCAGCTCCACGCCGGACTCAACGGTGGCGATCAGCGCCTCTATCGCCGCCGCACAGCCCGCCTTCATGTCCGCGGTTCCCAGCCCGTGCAGTACGTCGTCTTCCAGCCACGAATCCTGCCCGTCCTCCGAGTAGGGAACGGTATCGACATGCCCAACCCAGAGCAGCTCCAGCGGCTCCGGGCCCAGGCTGATTACCAGGTTGCCGCGTGACGCGCTGTCCTGCCGCTCGATCACCGGTTGACGCTGAAATGCTATACCGTACCGCGCCAACGCACCGGCAAATACCCCCATGGCCGGCTCTTCAGCGTAGGTAGGGCTGTACTGGTCCACCGCCTCCAGCAGCATCGAGCTCAGGCGGTCTTGATCGAGGCGGCTCCAGACTCTCTCCAGGGCGGTTGGGTCGTTCATACTGCGGCTCACTGGTCCTTCCGCCGGCGGCGGTAACTGGGCAGATTGGTCAGGTTCTTGCTCATGTACAGGTGCTGCTCAGCTTTGCCATAGCCCTCTTTCTCAAAGAACCGAATCGCGCCGCGGTTGTCGGCTGCGGTATCAACCAGCATCATGCGGGCGCCCTCGTCGATGCACTGCTCGGTGAATCGGTCCACCAGGCGCTTGGCAACGCCGAGCCTACGATACCGGGGATCGGTTCCCAGCCAGAGCAGCCAGCCGTACTTCCATGCGCTGCGCCGCTTTTCTATCAAGGTGCCGACGGCAAATCCAACGACCACGCCATCGAGCTCGGCAACAAAGCAGAAATCGCTGTCGGACGAGAAGAGCCCCACCAGCTCGTACTCGTCCCACGTGCGATAGAGGGTCGGCCAGCGGTCCGCGGTAAACAGACTTTCGCCCAGCGAGAAGACCGCAGGAAGATCTTCCAGCTCCATCTCGCGGATATCAAGGTCATCAACGGAAAACGATCGGCTCGGCATGGAATCACGTTCTCGGTCACGCATCGGAGTTTCCGCGCGAACGGTACTATATCGGGCCCGGCGCGTCAACTCGAGCCTGTCAACTCGAGCCTGTCAACTCGAGCCTGTCAACTCGAGCACGGCGGAATCTCGAGCACGCAGTTCCCCTGCGCGCCGTTTGCGGTTAGAATACGGAGAGACTACGTTAAGAATACGTTTGAAAGACAATCACTGCCGCATCACCTGCGGTGGCGTTTGAACGCCCGGCGCCAATCAAGTCCGCGGCGAGCCGTGCAACACGTGCAGCTGGAGGCAACAAGTGGTCGAGGTTTTTCCGTGACAATCAGAGAACGGATGCTGAACGCCGTTACGCGATTGCTGCTGCACATCGTCTGCAAGATCGATGCTGCCGGTCTGCACGCGATGCCCCATGACGGACCCGGGCTGCTTCTCTCCAACCACGTTACAAACTTTGAGGGGCCCCTGATCTACGTCTTACTCCGGCCACGCAAGGTGACCGCCTTAGGCAAACGTGAACTCTGGGAGAATCCCTTCACACGCATCTTCATGACTACGTGGAATATCATTCCTATCACTCGCGGCGGAGTGGACAGTAATGCGATGCGCGAGTGTCTGCGGGTACTGAATGAAGGGTACTTGCTCGGGATTGCCGCCGAAGGCACCCGCAGCAAGACCGGAGAGCTGCGCAAGGGACAGCCGGGGGCAACCTTCCTGGCCACCCGCAACGATGTTCCGCTCTATCCGATGGTTCACTGGGGCCTGCACCGACTCAGCGCCAACCTTAAACGGCTTCGCCGCACGCCGGTGACCTTCCGCGTCGGTCGACCGTTCTACCTGCGCAAGGCCGGCGGCGCCCCGATCACCGCCGAAGACCGCCGCCGCATGGCCGACGAGATGATGTACCAGCTGGCGATTCTGCTGCCGGAGGAACTGCGCGGCCACTATCGCGATCTGTCCAAAATGACAACCGATTACATCCAGTTCGCCTGAGCTGCCGGGACGCGTGGGGGCCGATCTCTGCCTCGTCGTCTACACGCTGAAGCGAACGTTGATGATGTCGCCGTCCGCCACCAGGTAGGACTTGCCCTCTACGCGGAAGCGCCCGGCATCCTTCACGCCTTTCTCGGAGCCAAACTCCATCAGGTCATCGTAGCTGAATACCTCGGCGCGAATGAATCCGCGCGCAAGGTCGGAATGGATAGCGCCGGCAGCGTCCACCGCAGTCTGGCCACCGCGGATTGTCCAGGCCCGAACCTCGTCCTTACCGACGGTGAAGAAGCTGATGTAGCCGAGCGTCCGATACGCGAAGGTGGTGAGGCGGGTCTGAGCCGATTGGTCGATGCCCATGTCCTCCATGAAGACCTGCCGCTCTTCTTCATCTTCAAGCCGGCTCAGTTCCATCTCAAAACTGCCGGCAAACTCAACCACCGGATAGTGCGCTTCGATACTCTCGAGCAGCGCGCCGTTTTTGCCGTAGTTGTCTTCGCTTGAGTTGAGAACCACAAACACCGGCTTGGCCGATAGAAACTGAAACCCCGCCAGCGCTTTGCGCTCCTCCGGGGTGAGTTCCAGCGAGCGTACCGGCGCCCCGTCGGACAGGTGCTTGACTACCCGCTCCATGAGCTTCTCTTCAGCCACCAGGGCGGGGGTCTTCTTGCCGCGCTGCAGATCGTGCCCGATTCGCTCCAGGCGCCGCTCGGCCACGATCTGGTCCGCCAGAATGAGCTCGGTGGCGATCGTTTCCACGTCACCGATCGGATTAGGAGGTCCGTGCGTCTCGTCAAGCACGGCGTCTCGAAAGTTGCGCACAACCACGCACAGCGCGTCGGCGCTCTTCACAAGCTGCATGCCGGCACCGGAAAAAACCCCATGCTCCGCCGCTCCGGCTGAAAGCCCGGCGAAGTCAACAAACTCTACCGTGGCGTATATGGTCTTGCGCGGCTGGTACATCTCCGACAGCCGCGCCACTCGCTGATCCTGCACTTCAACCACGGCCATGTTGGGCTCGAGCTTCTGCGAAACGTACTCCGATACTTCCGCGCTTTGACCGGTAAGCGCATTAAAGATAGGTGTCTT
>PWMO01000312.1 GCA_003558175.1 Spirochaetaceae bacterium | reverse complement strand
CCGTCCAGCCCGTACCCGGTGCGGATCAGGGTATAGCCGTCGCGCGACGCCAGCGGTTGAACCGCCGTTCCGGCAGGCAGCGTCAGCCAGACCTGTGCTCCTTCCTCAGGAATACGCTTCAGCTCGGACTCCTGCGGGCCCACCACAGCGACCGGCGCACCGCGGGCGTAGATTGAGTATCCAAACACGCCAACCATGAACACCAGTGCAAAGACCGCTGCAATGACCGTGATGGCGTATCCCGCCCTGCGCTGCCGATTCGGTATGACAAGCAGGACTGCCAGCAGATAGAACAGCACCAGCGACGCAATCAGCGGGACGTCGGGATGGATACTTCTCCTCAGTGCAAACTGGCGATCAAGGCCGAGCTCGCTCTCGATAAACGTGAGCGAGGCGTGGGCCTCGGTAAAGAACGGACGCAACACCAGTGCCCGGCGCAGGAACAGGACTGCTTCTGCCTGCTCGCCCGCAGCGAACGCAGTCACTCCGGCATTGTACAGCAACCCGGGGTGATCCGGCATCCGAACAAGCAGCTGACGCGACAACGCGAAGGCCGCATCATAGGCTCCTTCCTGGTAATGCAAGCCCAATCGTTGCAACGGCTCTGCGTCCGGACTCGGAACGAACAGCCCGGCCCCAAGCAGGAGTACGGCCGAGAACAGAGCAATGCTCTCGCGCCTGCGGCGACGAACATAGATAACCACCGTTACCATAATCAGAGCGGGCATGACAGTCAGGTAGGTTCCGGGAAGCCGATAGAGATTGAGTGTGCCCGTCCGACGAATTCCCTCCGCGCCAAGTACGGGCGGGAGCTCGCGCACCGCGGCAGGCGCCGCTTCAGACCTGTCCACCACACGGATCGGAAACGACCGCGCCGGTTCACGTCGCACCGCATTGGCGTGCGGGTCAAACCACGCAAAAGAATCGACCGCAACGCTGAACTCGCCCGCTCCGGTCGGCCTCAAGCGCACCGTCTCGGTACGTGTGCCGATGTAGCCGTCCGGACCCGCAAGCAGATTCTCGCTCGATTCACTGTCTGAAACAACCAGCCCCTCGGCAGAGAAACCGGGAAACTGAAGAAACCCAAGATTACCTACCCCTTGAGCTTCCAGCTTCAGTTCGACTGCCTCGTCAAGCCCGATTTCGGCCACCGAAAGCCGCGCAACAAAGCTGAAATCCCCCACGGCTCCCGTCTCCCCCACTCCGTCCGGGAGCGGATCCACCGTTAACGGCAGCGATGCCGCCCTGCGCGTCAAGCCGAAGGCGCGAATCTCGGCGGCGGGCAGCGTCAGATTTCCGGCTGCAGACGGCGTGATGAGAAACGAGGCCACCGGAACGCGGAACAGCTCGGTATCCCCGTACCGCGCCGACTCAATCTCCCCGACTCCTTGTGCCTCCTCAAAAAGCGCACCCGACGGGGGCTGGATGCTTGTCTGTTCAGGAAAGGCGAACTCAGTCACGTTTACCATGTCGAGGGTTACCGCGACGCTCTGTCCTTCGTAGATGCGATCGGCATGCACCACCCACTCCAGATCGTACGGAACAACCGATGGATTGTCACGCATCGATATCTCTACCAGCACCGGATCGGTGCGATAGCGAATGTCGGGGGTGAGTATCGAGAACGGCTGAACGATCCATCTGCCGGCCTGCCTCGCCTGGAGGTCTATGCGGACTTCGGTTCCGCCGTCGCGCTCGAATCGGGACCCGCGCGAGCTCACCTGCACACCGCCAATCTGCTGCAGTCCCGGTGCGAAATCCGGCTCTTCGACCACAACCATGGATGCGTCAACCAGATCCAGCTCGATGGTCAGCACAACCCGGTCACCTTCGGGAACACGCTGTGCCGAAACATTCACCGCAGCGGTTAACTCCTCCAACGGTGCGGCCGCGTCCGGCGGCTCGTCGGTCAAAACGCCGGGCGGCTCATCGGTCTCAACGTTCTGCGGCGGCGGCTCAGCCTGGGCCGCCAGCGACACGGCATTAAGGCAGATCAGCAGCAACGAGGCCATAAGCAGCAGCGTCAAACGCCGCCGGTACGGCGCTACCAGTCTCGCGGTCGCTCTTCTTCCGGTATTTCTTCTACGGCAAACCATCGCTGCTCTTCTCTTCTCCGGATGTGTTCCAGGATTCGTCGCGACTCGTCCGCGGCCTCCGGCTGTTCGGGCTGTTCGGGCTGTTCAGTGCGCCGAGGAGTAGCTACCGCCTCTGCCGCCTGCACTCGCTCGAGCGCCAGCTCGAGATTGATCTTGGCAGCGATGCTTGCTGGATTCAGCCGCAGTGCGGCCACAAACTCTTCGTACGCTTCCCGATATCGACCGGCCTCGTAGAACAGCAGGCCGGTGTTATAGTGTACACCAAACAGCAAAGCCTCGGAATCCGCCTCACGCGCCATCTGCCACATTCCCAACGCCGACTCGCTCTCGCCCAGAGAATGGTAGACGTTGCCGAGGTTGAAGGATATCCATTCCCGATACTGATCACGCTCGAGCGCGTGCAGATAAGAGACCGTTGCGGTCTGGAACCGGCCCTGGCCGAACGAATAGTTGCCGCGCAAGACCGAAACGTGCGGTTCGGCGATGCCACACGAGCTCACCATTGCCGCGGCAATCAACGCCAGTGCAACTAAAACAGGTCTTTCCATCGTATCACCCGTATGGCGCTGTAACAGACAAAGAAGAACAGCGCCGGAATCAGAAAGAAGCGATATCGCTTGACCGGCACCAGGCGAAAGCCCTCGCCGGTCATGGTGGTCTCGTGACGGCGGATACCGCCGACCAGGCGTGCGAACGCATCGGCATCCGCCACCCGAATCATCTCGCCTCCGGTCCGCTCGGCAACAGCGCCAAGCGTTTCGATATCTACCCGCGATACAACCACCTGCCCTCGCTGGTCCCGCACCTGCCCGCCCTGCGGCAGCGGTATCGTTGCGCCTTCCGCCGTGCCGGCGGCAACCGTAAAGATCGGAACACCGATAGCGGCCGCTTCGCGGGCGGCACGCAGCGGCGCACCGTCAAGCGATTCACCGTCGCTGAAAAGCGCGATCACCCGATGGCGATTGGAGCCGGTGAAAAACGAATCGAGTGACGCGTGTATACCGGCCTCGATGTCGGTGCCGGCCGAAGAGAACATATTCGGATTCATCGCGTCGATGAAACGATCCACCGCGTGCAGGTCCTGCGTCAACGGTACCGCGGTCAACGCCTCTCCTTTGAAGATCGTAACGCTGAACCGGCTGCCGGGAAACTCCTGCAGCAGGGCGCGCATCAGATCTTTGGAGCGCTCGAGGCGAGACGGAGCGACATCATCTGCCCACATGCTGCGCGAGATATCCGCCGCAATTGCGATGTCGAGCCCGCGGCGGTCCTGCTCGAGCGGTTCCTGTCCCCATGAGAATCCGGCCAGCGCCAGCACCGTGAACAGCACCGCCAGGTTGAGAAAGATGGAGGAGAAGAACCACTTGACCAGGTGCAGATTCAGCACCTCCTGCTCGCGCCAGTGTCCCGAAAGATGACGCAGATCGCGCCGGGACTCGATCAGTTCACGCCACTGGATGAAGAGCAACGGCAGCAGAAGGAGAAGCAGCCAGAACGCCTCGGGATGTTCGATGCTCATAGCACCTCCCGCAGCATCCACTTGCGAATGACAAAATCGAGCATCAGCAGCCCCAGCGCCAGCAGTATCGCTTCACGATGATAGGGGTGCCGGTGGACCTCGATGCGCACTCGCCGCTCGACGCTTTCCATGGTGTCGATGCTCTGCAACACTGCCTGCAGCGTGCCGGCGCTTCCGGCGTGGAAGTAGCTCCCGTTGCCGATCTCGGCTAAGCGCCGCAGCAGATCCTCGTCGTACCCGCCGTCAAACAGTCCACGGTACATCTGTCCGGTACGCGGGTCTTCGAACTCCAGCACTGCCTGCTGGCCGGTACCAATGCCGATGGTGTAGATCCGTAGTCCTTGCTGTGCGGCCACTCGAGCCGCCGTCACGGGAAGAATCTCACCGGCGTTGTTGATCCCGTCGGTGAGCAGGATGATAACCCGCTCCGGCGCCGAACTGGTCTCGAGATGCAGTGCGGCAACGGCAAGCGCATTCCCGATTGCCGTACCGTCTCCCAGCTCCATGATCCGAACGCGGTCAAGCGCTTCCAGCAAGGCCTGGTGGTGTACCGTCGGCGGCATTCGCAGTGCCGCATCCTTCGCGAAACTCACCAATCCGATGGCGTCGTTCTCGCGCCGCTGCACAAACGCGCGAATCACCTCGCGAGCGCTCTCGAACCGATTGGTTGGGGCGAAGTCCTGCGCCGCCATGGTCGGCGACTCATCGAGTACAAAGATGATGTCGATTCCCGGGTTCAGGTAGACGCGCTCGCGACGGACCTGCGTTGGCCCCGCAGCAGCGGCAAACAGCAACACCACCCCACACCAGAACGCCAGCGCCGCGGCGCCGTGCAGCAGGCGAACGCTCCAGACGGTGGTACGGAAACTCATGCCCTTCCACAGCTGCACCGTAAGCGAGATTCTGCCGCCACGTTCGGGACGGAGATGTCTGAAATAGAATAAGACCGGCAAAACCAGCAGCAACAGCAGGTAGCCGGGCCGGTCAAACAGCCACACCGGTTTGCCTCCCTTTCTCCGTTTTCTGCTTCTGCTTCTGCTTCTGCTTCTGCTGCGTCGCCGCGTGCTCCAGCGATTCTACCACCGAGCGCAACTCGCCCAGATGCGTCGCCCGTTGTGAGACCGACGCCTCCACCGAGGCAAACTTGACCAGATCCCCGTAGCGAAACAGCTGCAGCAGCCGTTCCCTGTCTGCATCGGTAGCCGGCAACCGCTGCAGATATGCGCCGATCTCTCCGGTGGTT
>PWMO01000062.1 GCA_003558175.1 Spirochaetaceae bacterium | reverse complement strand
CGCTAAGACGGCGCAACGGCTTTGCCGGCACTCCCCCTACGAGGGTTCCACTCTCCACCCGGGTGCCGGGGGTGACCAGCGCACCGGCGGCTACCATCGACCGTTCCTCAACCACCGCACCGTCCAGAACGATCGAACCCATCCCGATGAGCACGTAGTCGCGAACGGTGCAGCCGTGCAGGATTGCGCGGTGGCCCACCGTAACGTAGTTGCCCACCTCGGTCGGGCCGGTGTCGTGGGTTACGTGCAGAACCGCTCCATCCTGAATGTTGGTCATCGAGCCGATTCGGATATAGTGCATATCGCCGCGTACCACCACACCGTACCACAGGTTCGAGTGCGGCCCGACGATGACGTCACCGATGATGTACACCCCGGGCGCGACAAACGCCGATTCGTCCACCGCGGGCTGCAGGTCGTTGTGAGGCAGAATAGAGCCGAAGTGCATCGTCTGCGTTTCCATGAAGTCTCCTCCTCAGGTCAATTGAAGGTCAGTTGCGGTCAATCGCGGCTCACGCGCCATCTACGGGTTCACGCGAAGTACTGCAGAAAGTCGCGCGAACCGACGTAGTTGCTCTGACCCACCAGGTTGCCGTCACGGTAGTATCGCACGTAGGGGATCAGTGCGTTGCCCAGCACCTGCTCCTTGAAGCGCGTGAACTCGCGCGAGATGCTGCTCTTGTCATATACGTACTCAAACACGATGATGTCATGTTCGGTGGGCTTGCCTTCGCGAACCAACGCGCGCAGCCACTTCTCCATCGCCGGCCACTGCGGGCACCAGCTCTGTGTCAGAATCACCGCCACCCGTGGACCGGCGCCGGTGATCTCGGGACCAAAATCGCCACCGGCCATCGCTGCCTGCGCCTGCTCATCCGTGATGCTTCTGCGTTCGATCATTGCTGCTCCTCCCTCCTTCTGCTGAACTGCATACTCACTGCTTCGCTCATAGCGGCTCTTCGTGTGCCGGCGCGAGCGTAAGAAACCGAATGAACGCAAGGCTTGCCAGCGCGGCTGCACCGACCGCCGCAAACCCCACGTAGAATAACCCGTGGTCACCCAGAATGCCCATCACCGCCGGAAAGATGCCTCCGCCGATCACGTAGCAGCCGGGAATCATCAACGAGACCGCCACGTTGCGTGTCTCCGGCGGCCCGATTGCTGAGATTGCCGCCAGCGCCGCCGGGAAGAAAGCGGCGAGTACCGTAGGCTGCAGAATGACCACCGGTCCCAGAAGTGCCGTAGGCATCAGCCCCAGGCCCAGGATGAGCGTTCCCGAGATTGCCACAACCGAGCCGATCAGGATCTGCTCTCCAAGCCGATCGCGCAGCCAGCCGGCGAGAAACAGCACCGGCAGCACCGTGATGCGCGACACGCTGACCAGCGTGTTGGCAACGCGGGGGTCCATGCCCCGTTCTGAAACCAGGTAGGTCGGGACGACGGCAAACACCCCCAGCGCCGAGGTGACGCCAATGGTGAAGAAGAGCGCAACAACCCAGAACGTGCGCTGCGCCAGAATCGGGCGAATATTGCCGAGGTGGGGCGCCTGCCCCGGGAACCTTCCCTGCCGTGAAAAGAGGGCGAAGGCGGCGGCGGTGATGAAGCATCCGACGCTGACAACAAGGAGCAGCGTGCGCCAGCCGGCGCCGCCGATGAAAAGCGTGGCCAGCGCCGGCGCGGCGATGAACGCAAGGTTCGGCCCGAGGTCGTGAATGGCAATCGCCTTGCCCCAGTGGCGCCGGCTGACCGCGTGAGTCAGCGACGCAATCCCCGACGGTGAGTAGAGGCCGGCACTCATCCCCAGCAGGACCAGGCCGGTGCGAACCTGTATCACCGATTGTGAGGCGGCGATCAGTGCCGTCGCCGCCCCCACCGCGGTCACCGAGAGAATAATTACCCCGCGGTGCTCGATGCGCGCCGAGAGAAACCCGGAGGCCAGGATCGCGCTGGTGTAGCCGAGCGTGATCAGCAGGAAGAACGTGCCGGTTTGCGCGTGCGTCAGGTTGAGCTCGTGTTCGATCTCGAGCAGCAGCGGCGAGAAGACAATTCGAGCCAGGAAATTGAAAAACACCACCAGCGCCAGGGCCAACGCGGGCCGTACGACCGGAGACCGGTGCTCTGGGAACTGCTGCTGATTCGGGGAGATGCTCATCCTGGAATCTTCATCGCCGCGATCTCGGCCACGCTCACTGCCACGCTATCGTGGCCTCGGGCCGAGGTCAAAAATCTCGTGCACATAGCAGTAGCTGTTGCCTGCCAGCCGTCCGATCGGCTTGAGCGCCGCTGCGTCGATGTGATTGCCGTCGTCAATCAATGTATCGTCGACGTGTATGTGGCGGATTCGACCCAGAACCAGCGTGGAGCTGCCCGGCCCCTCGCCCAGCGGCAGCGATCGTTCCAGCGAGCATTCAAACTGTATCGGAGATTCCAGCACCCGCGGCGGCCGTACCGTTACGCTTGGGCCGGCGGTGAGGCCGAAGCGTTCGATCTCGCTCTCGGACGCCTCGAACGCGCCGGAGGTGTCGTGCATGATCCTTTCGTCGGGTTCGCGGACAACGTTCACCACAAACTCTCCGGTTGCTTCGATGTTGCGCAGGGTGTCTTTCTTGTGATCTGCCGAATCCGGGTTGTAGCTGAACGAGACCGACAGCAGCGGCGGGTTTGAAGAGACCCCGTTGAAGAAACTGAACGGGGCGAGGTTGGTCGTGCCGTTCGCGCCGATTGTAGAGATCCACGCGATCGGCCGCGGAACGATGCTGCCGATCAGCAGTTTGTGCATGTCACGAGGGGTCAGGGTATCGGGTGCGATTTCCATTCAGCGCTCCTTTGTGCCTGGTGGATGCTCTGTGGCCGTGTCACTGTTCAACGATGATCTGCCGTTGCTCGACCTCAAGCGTCAGCAGGGCGCTGCTCACTTCCTTGACCATCTCGTCGGGACCGCAGACATAGAAGCGCTCCGCAGCGGCTGCGAAGGGCCTGAGATACTCGAGGTCGATGAAAGCGCTCTCGCCACGGCTGGCCGGCTCGTGCGTGACCACCAGGTGAGCGCGGTCGCCAAACAGGCCAAGCAGTTCGTCCGTCAGAAAGCGGGCTTGCTCGGTCTTGTTGGCAAACAGCAGCAGATTCTGGTCGAAGCCGGGCTCTCCGCGATGACTGCGGAAGATCGAGAGAAACGGCGTGATTCCGGTGCCGCCGGCGATGAAGCAGCCGGGACCCTGGTAGGTGATGCTGCCGGTGGGATTCTCAATCAGCAGCGCGGTGCCGGGTTTGACCTGAGCCAGCTGTGCCGTAACGCCGCCGTGCGACCGGTACACCCGGAAGATGAACTCCAGCTCACGGTCCTGCGGGCGGGACGTAAAGGAAAACGGGCGGAACTCCTCGCGGAAGCCGGGTTGGTCAACGGCCAGCTCGGAATACTGCCCCGGCGTGAACGAGTAGTCGTCCGGCCGAGTGGTCCGCAACCTGAACACCGTCTCAGTGAGCGGGGTTATGTCTTTTACTGCAACGCGATACGGCATCTGCACCGTCCTTGGGGCATGCGCTCAACTCGAACCCGCGACTTGCTGCAAGAGCGCTTCGGCGGTATCGTGATCGACCACCAGGATGTCTACAAACCCACCGGCAAGCGCCGCCAGGATTGACTGCACCTTCTCGGCGCCCGAAGCAACTACTATCAGGTTACGAATCCGGCGCAGTTCCGACAAGGTCATTTTGATCATTCGGTCATCAAGATCGGAGAGGACCGGCTCCCCGTGGCGATCGATGAAATTGAAGTTGGTGGCACAGGCAACTCCCAGCTCGCGCAGATGATCAAGCTCTTCCCGCGAGAGGATGCTGTAGCGCGACACCGACGCTTCCTGCGTCACGCTGCTGACGCTCACAATAGCCGCCGCAAGTTTCTGCCACCGCTGGCGGACCCCGGCAAAGTTGCGGTCGCGCTCGATCGACTCGCGGATGGCCGCGCTGTCGAGTACCGCCGGAGCGTTTATCAGGTAGCTCTTTCCGCCGAGCTTCTGCGCGAAGCTCGCGGCGATGGCGTTGGGATAGATCCCGGTCTCGACTTCGCCCATCGCGCCGATGATGGGAACAACGTCTACCTCGCACGGCCGATCGATGACCAGGCTGTCTCCCACCGCGCGCAACGTCTCGCCCCAGCTGACGCCAAACTCGTCACCCGCCTGCAGCACGCGCGAGAGCAGGTCTCCGACGGCGCTGCCCATCTCGCGATAGACGTTCTCCCGTCGCTCGGCACTGCGCGTAACCACGCACTCCTTGAGGTTGAACCGCTTCTCTATCGTCACCTCGAGGCTCGACTGGCCGTCTCGGACGTCGTGGACGGTTATCTGGACGATGCCTCGCTCCTTGGCGCGCGAAAGGTTGCGCGAAACAGTGGCGAGGCTGATATTGAGTTTCTCGCCGATCTCTTTCTGGTTCATCTCTTCCAGATAGTAGAGCCTGGCGATCTTGGCAATTATCCCGTTTCGTGCGTCATCGTCCATCTTTGATCCATACGTGTGCGTCCTCTGGAAGTATACGAGGCTTTTGGCTGCACGGCAATAAGCGAAATCCAGTCTATCGTCGAAGAGTCGTTCAAACAGTTTACAGTACGCCGCGATTTTTTGCTTGACAGCTCGCGAATTCATGCCTTAGAATCACTATCGCGCATATATAGCTCACAAACGTGAAAACAGTCATATGTGCAAGGGCGAGTATGACAGAAGAACGGCTGGAACTGCTCGGCCAGGTCGCCGTGTGGTACTACGAGGACAATCTCGACCAGAATGAGATCGCTGAGCGCATCGGCCGATCGCGCTCCATGGTGTCCCGCATGCTGCAGGAGGTGCGCGAGCTCAACCTGGTGGAGT
>PWMO01000249.1 GCA_003558175.1 Spirochaetaceae bacterium | reverse complement strand
TGGGTATCGAGCAGGGCATCGCCAACTCGATCCTGGTGAAGGTAAACCAGATCGGCACGCTGACGGAGACCTATGAGGCCGTCGAGATGGCCAAGCGGGCCGGCTACACCGCGATTGTCAGCCACCGCAGCGGCGAGACCGAAGACAGCTTCATCGCCGACCTGGTGGTGGCGCTGGAGACCGGCCAGATCAAGACCGGCTCGATGTCACGCTCCGACCGTCTTGCCAAGTACAACCAGCTGATGCGGATTGAAGACATGCTCGAGTCCAGCGCCGCCTATCCGGGCTTGAAGGCGTTCTACTCGATCAAGCGCTGACTCGCCCAGGCGCTGACGCAGCGCGGCAACGGCGCACGGTCGGCGCAACGGCCGACGGCGTTGACGGTCGGCGCAACGGCCGACGGCGTTCACCAACGGCCGGGTCCCCCACGGGTCCCGGCCTTTTTTTTGTCCCCCGTCAGAGGGCGATGGGCAGCCCTCGAGCGATTGCTCGATCGATTGTCAGTACTCGATGGTGAATGAGCGGAACTGGCCGCGGTACTCCGATTCCCGCGCGTCCACGTGATCAACCCGCGCTGCGGGCGGCCCCTCTTTGAGCCAGTCGAGCATGGCGCGCACCGCGGCGCGGTTCCCCTCGCAGACCACCGTCACGCTGCCGTTGGGCTCGTTCCGCACCCAGCCGCGCAGTCCCAGACGGCGCGCCTGTGCCGCAGTGTAGTAGCGGAACCCAACTCCCTGCACCCGGCCGCTGACGCCGGCGCTGAGTTGTATCCTATCGTCGGAAGAAGCTGAAGATGTGCCGTCTTGCGTGTTGCGTCTCATTCGCCAACCCGGGTCATTGAATGGCGGCGCTGTTGGAATCGGCGGTACCGTGCGAATCAGCTGCGCCGTACCGCCGCCAATCAGTTCTGTTGCCCCGCGACCGAGAGAATCTTCTGATCGAGGTCGGCGTAGTCAAACGGCTTGTAGATGACCTCAAACGGTATGGGAAACTCCGGCCGCAGAAAGCCGCTGGTAATAAAGACCGTCTTGTCTGCGCAGTATACCTTGAGAAACTTGATCCAGTAATCGCCGCCGAGGACGTCCATACGGTAATCGGTGATAATCACGTCCACCCGGTGATCGAGCATCTGCTTGATAGCACCGACACCGTCTGAAGCCACCATGACGGTGTACCCCTGTCGCTCGAGGTAGTCACGCAGGGTAAGACGAATGGCGTCTTCGTCTTCAACGATCAGTACGGCGATTTCCTCTTTGCTCATTCCCGCTACCCGCTTCAGCCGCGCTCACCAATCAGTTGATCGATCCTGTCGGCCAGCGCGCCAAAATCGAGTGGCTTGGGCACAAATGCATCGGCCCCGTCCTCCATGATCTGCTCGCGTACGGTGGCGTCATCCAGTCCGGAGATGGAAACCACGATGGGATTGCCGAGGCTTCTGTCCTGTTTGATCTGCCGGCAGAGCCGGTGACCGTCCACTCCCGGAAGATCGATGTCAAGAACGATCAGCCCGGGCTTGTGTTCTGCAATCACCCGGCCGGCGTCAAACCCGTCAAAGGCCTGGTAGATCGTGAAGCCCGGATAGCGCTCCGACAAGGCTTGATTCATCATGTTGTTGAGTTCTTCGTCGTCATCAACGATCAACAGCGAATTGACCGTCATCTGCTCTGCGAGAATTTTCTGCAGCTCTTCCGGCATGCGCATGCCGCGCGAGTGGAGGAAGTCAACGAGGTCTTCGGAGTAAACTCGATACTGCCCGCCCGGAGTGGTGAAGGCTTTCAGGTAACCGTTCTTGATCCAGTTGATTGCGGTCTGATTGACAACACCGCAGATATTCGCCACTTCTAATGCCGAGAAAATTCTAATTTTCTTGTCGGTTTTGGCCATCGTAGGTATCCTCGCATTCTAGCGTAGTCCTAACAGTATATATGAATTATATCCATAATATCAACTGAATTCTTGCTAAATTCGGAAAAAAATTTAGATTGCTCGAAGTTGCCCAAACGGCCCGAAATTCCGCGCTGAACCGTCGGTTTCTGCGATCCCGGTCGGCCTCGGTCAAGGGTCGGCTTCAGCTCTCGTCTGCAGCGGTATCGTCTTGCGGCAGGACCCGCCGCGCCGCCCGCTGCGCCGCCGCCACGCTGAAGCCGAGTCGCGTCAACCTGGCCGCAACCCCTTCGCGAGTCACCCGCCTGCCGCGGAGCGCGCGCCGTGCGGCCTCTTCAAGTGCGGCATCCTCCCAGTTGGGATTGTCGCGCGCGTACTCTCTCAGCGCTGCTTCCGCCGTCACCGTCTCTACGCCTTTGGCCTTCAGCTCGAGCAGCAGCTGTCGTCGCGCCTGCGGACGCCGTCGCAGCCGTGACGCGATATACGCTACGGCGTAGCGGTGGTCGCTCTGGTAGCCGCGCCGGGCGAGCTCGTCCAGCACCGGCTGCACCGCCTCGCGCTCGTATCCGCGCTGTGCGAGTCGCTGCTCCAGCTCGGCCCGACTGTACTCGCGCCGGGCCAACAGATCGATCGCTTTGCGCCGCGCCAGCGTCTGGTGGCTGAGCAATTGCAGCTCCGCAAGGCGGTCGAACAGCGCCGCGCGCCGCGCACTCGCGTCGCCCAGGTCGCCAGCGTGCTGCTCCAGCAGTTGCTTGAGGATAAAAAAACGGGACCCGTCCGCCAGCGTGACTTGCATCACGCCCGCAGGGGTCCCCGCTTCTATCGAAACAATAGCGAATGAACCGGTAGCGATATCAGCGCTTGCTGAACTGGAACTTCTTGCGCGCTCCGGGCTGCCCATACTTCTTGCGCTCAACCATCCGCGGATCACGGGTCAGGAAGCCGTTGGCGCGCAGCGGCCGCAGGTTGTGCTCGTCTTCACGTACGAGGGCACGCGCGATGCCGTGGCGGATTGCGCCTGCCTGGCCGCTCTTCCCGCCCCCGGTAACGGTGACCAGGAGGTCATACTTGGTCACTGCGTCAGTGACTGCCAGCGGCTGGCTGACAACATAGAGATGCGTCTTGGTCTCAAAATAGTCGGCAGCGTCGCGGCCATTGATGGTGATCTTACCACTGCCCGGTCGCAGATAGACCCGCGCGACGGCGGTCTTTCTTCGGCCGGTTCCGATTGCTTGATCTACAGCCATTCAGTTCTCCTACTCTACACTCAGCGGTTCCGGCTTCTGCGCCGCGTGGGGATGTTGCGAACCAGCGTATACTTTGACGTTCTTGAACAGCTTGCGCCCAAGGCGATTCTTGGGGAGCATGCCGCGGATCGCGTGTTCTACCGGGTATTCCGGTTTAGTCTGCAGCACTTTGGTCAGGTTGGCCTGTCGCAGCCCGCCGGGGTAGCCGGTGTGACGGTAGTACACCTTGTCCGTCATCTTGTTACCGGTAACGCGGATCTTGTCTGCGTTGACGATGACAACGTAGTCACCAACTTCCTGATGCGGCACAAAATAGGGCTTATTCTTACCACGCAGAATCGAGGCAACCCGCGTTGCCAGGCGGCCAAGCGTAACGCCTTCGGCATCCACGATGTACCACTTGCGATCAATCTTCTTGTTGTCCAGATAAATTGTCTTCATTGTATAGTATTCCTGTTTCAGCGCAATGGAGGGCCAGCTTTGCATAGCGCGCGGAAAATGTCAAGACCGCCACTGCGACCGGTGCCGCCGGCGGCACCGGTTTTCCGCCTACTCTTTGGCTTCAGCCTACTCTTTGGCTTCAGCGGCCTCTTCCTCTTCTTCTTTTCTGGCTTCGATCTTGTCCTTGATATCGGCGATGCCGATCAGAATGGCGATCAGCCCGATGAACAGCGCAACTATCGGTACGCCGCCCCTGAGGAAATCGAGGACATACGTCCCCCACTGCAGCGACCACTCCACCGGCAGCACCGAATACACCGCAAAAAGTACGAATACAAGTCCCACAATCAGTGCAACCATTTCTCCCTCCGAATCAGAGCATCAGAACGGTAGGAGCCCGGATCGAACTCCACGCTTCCTGCAAATATAGCGAATCTCCATTGAATGTCAACGGCTGCGCGCAACAATCGCGCTTCGCGCGCCCAACGTGCTCAGGCCCCTATCGCACCCGCCGGCGCACGATCAGAATAGAAAACGCGATGATGAAGAACAGCATCGGCATTACGGCGAAGAGCACCCGGAACAGTGAGACGCCGGCCACCATCAATACGTCTATCCGCACCACCCCCAACGACTCAAGCGACGTCAGCACAACTTCTCCGTAACTGACAATTGTCCCGATGACGATGAACATCCACGCGGTATCCCTTGTCATCGACCAGAGTACGATCGCGAGGAACGTTGCGATCCCCGCCACCACCAGCCGGCTTCCCAGCATGATTATTACATCGGAACTCACTCGCTGCTCCCTACTGCATCATACTCAATATTTTGAATAACTGAAACTCCCCAGGACTCATTGTCTGCGGCAGAATGGTCGGTTCGTCCGCCGTTGGTGCGATAAGGATACCCGCTTCAAGAAAACGCTGGAAGAGCCCGGCGTACGCCGCAGCGTCAAGCCGGCTGGTCAGGTAAGGGCCACGACGCAGCCACACCGTACCCGGCAGAGTGACCGCTGCGGCACTTGCCGCAAGTTGTGCGCCCCAATGGCTTTCGGCGGCAGATTCGGCCGCCAGAGCCAGCTCGAGCTCCGGGCAGACGCGCTGGGGACGCCGCGGCGGACGGGCACGACGCTGCTGAGATCGGCTGAGCCGCTCGCTGCGGCAGAACATCTCGTGCCGCTCCCGCTCGGCGCGCCGTGCGGCGGCAAGCGCGGCGACCGCACCGGCAAGCGCAACGCCCGAGACGCCCGGCGCCAGGCCCTGCGTCGTGGTCGGCGTTGCGTCCTGCCGTGTGGCCTGCGTTGG
>PWMO01000220.1 GCA_003558175.1 Spirochaetaceae bacterium | reverse complement strand
TCTGGTGATGTTCCTGGTGGTCTGTACAGTCTGTACGCTGGTGTTGCGGCTGATCCGGGTAACGTACCGTTGCCGCGCGGCCCGACTTGCTACAATATGACAAAAACGGGGCGGTTATTCAAGCCGCGGTTGCGTATAGTGCTGGGTTGCGTATAGTGCTGGGAGCCTGCCTCCAAAGGGACCGGATCCGGGCTGTCGGCGTTCTGCCGGGTGGGCAGTATTGACTTAGTCATTTCATTTAGCTAATATTCATCACCATGAAGGCTGTCACAATTCATGAAGCCAAAACCCATCTCTCGCGCTTGCTACAACGGGTTCAGCGGGGCGAGGAGCTGGTTATCGCTCGCGGCCGTACACCAATCGCGCGCTTGGTGCCGTATCGGGAGTCGGAGCGCGAGCTGGGGACGCTCACCGGTTTAATCGTTCGCATGGATCAATCCTTCGATGACCCGCTGGACGATTTCGCGCCGTATATGGCCGCCGAGGATCCCCGGTGAAGCTTCTGCTCGACACCCACACGCTGCTCTGGATGCTGGCCGACACTCGCAGGCTTTCGGACGCGGCGAGTGCTGCAATCCGCGACCTTGAGAACCAGCTGTATGCGAGTATCGCATCGTACTGGGAGATCGGCATCAAGGTGAGCCTGGGAAAGCTTGAGTTGCGCGACGGCTGGAAAGACTCCGTGCCGCAAGAGCTCTCCCGCAACCACGTGGAGTGGTTGCCGATATCGGTCGCACACGTCAACGCGGTCGCCTCACTGCCGTGGCATCACCGCGATCCGTTTGATCGTCTTCTCGTCGCGCAGGCTCTCAGTGACGGCCTGTGCCTCGTCAGCCGGGATCATGAGTTTGGCGCATACGGCGTTTCCGTGGTTTGGTAGCGGGGCGGTCGTCCGCGGATGCCCTGTTGCACGCCGGCCCCTTGCCACGCGGTGCGAGTCCATAGTACACACAATACACGTTACCGTAACTGCAGCATTGTATCTGCCTGCCGGCGCCTGTTTACCCTGCGACCCAACGTTTAACGCTACAACCCAGAGAGGGACCCGAATAATGATCACCGCATCCAGTATTACACTCGCGTACGGCGAGCGAGTTCTGTTCAAGGACGTGAACATCAAGTTCACTCCGGGCAACTGCTACGGAATAATCGGCGCCAACGGCGCCGGAAAGTCTACCTTTCTCAAGATCCTGTCGGGGGAGATCGCGCCCGACGCGGGAGAGGTCATTGTCTCGGCGGGGCAACGGATCGCGGTGCTGCAGCAGGATCAGTACCAGTTTGACGACTACAGCGTGTTGCACACCGTCATCATGGGACACCGAAGGCTCTACGACGTGATGATCGAGAAAGACACGCTGTATACCAAAGAAGACTTCACCGAGGAGGACGGCATCCGCGCTTCGGAGCTTGAGGGGGAGTTTGCCGAGATGGGCGGCTGGGAAGCCGAGTCCGAAGCAGGGCGCCTGCTGTCGGGCCTGGGGATCGGCGATGAACACCACGACCGGCTGATGGGAGAACTCGACGGGGGGCAGAAGGTCCGCGTGCTGCTGGCACAGGCGCTGTTTGGCGATCCCGATATCGTGCTGCTGGACGAACCCACCAACAACCTCGACCTCGAGTCGGTTGCCTGGCTGGAAGAGTTCCTCTACCAGTTCAAGAACACCGTGATTGTTGTATCGCACGACCGGCACTTTCTGGACAAGGTGTGCACCCACATCGCCGACATCGACTTCGGCAAGATCACGCTCTTCGTGGGCAACTACGATTTCTGGTACCACTCCAGCCAGCTGATGCGCAAGCAGCTGCGCGACGAGAAGAAGCGCCGCGAAGACAAGATTGCCGAACTGCGCGCGTTCATCCAGCGGTTCTCGGCCAACGCGGCCAAGTCCAAGCAGGCCACGAGCCGCCAGAAGCTGATCGAGAAGCTCTCGATCGACGACATCAAGCCGAGCAGCCGCCGCTCGCCCTACGTGAGCTTTGACCCCGAGCGCGAGCTCGGCCGCAAGGTGCTGCAGATCGAGCGGCTGTCACGCAGCGTGGAGGAACAGGACGTCCTGCGCGATCTCACGCTGACGGTAAACCCGGGTGACAAGATCGCCTTCGTTGGTCCATACCATCACGCCAAGACCGCGCTGTTTGAGATTCTGGCAGGCGAGCTCACGGCAGAAAGCGGCGGTTGCGAATGGGGCACCACCGTCAGCTGGGGCTACTTTCCGCAGGACAACAGCCGCTATTTCGATTCCGACCTTTCGATCATCGAGTGGCTGCGTCAGTACACCGACGTTGAGGAAGAGACCTACGTGCGCGGCTTTCTCGGCCGGATGCTCTTCTCGGGCGACGAGTCGCTCAAACCGGTCGGCGTACTCTCCGGAGGGGAAAAGGTGCGCTGCATGCTGGCGAAGCTGATGCTGGCACGACCCAACGCGCTGATCCTGGACGAGCCGACCAACCACCTCGACCTGGAAGCGATCACCGCGCTCAACGACGCGCTGATCGCTTTCCGCGGCACAATCCTGTTCACCAGTCACGACCACAAGTTTGTCGACACGGTTGCCAATCGCATTATCGAGTTCACGCCGTCGGGGGTGATCGATCGAATGATGCGCCTCGACGACTACCTCGCCAGCGAAGAGGTCCGCGCGCTGCGCGACCGCCACTACCACGGGCACCAGCTGCTGGAGATCTGAAGCGCGGCCTGAAGCCCAACCTGCCGCCGCCGGATCCTTCGTTCCTGTAGGTGATACATAAATATCCCTCATGTTCGTATCCTTCTTCTTGACACGGGTCTCGCCTTTCCGTACCGTGAAAATGTATGAAGCCGTGACGGAACACAAACCGTAAGGAGGTTTGCATGAAAACAAGTATTCGCAGGGTAGTGTGTATTGCCATGATTGTGGCGTTCGCCGTGACCGGTGCGCATCTGTTCGCCGGCGGGCAGGGTGAGCGGCCGCAGCCCGCCGCGACGGCAGATGAAGCCGGCATAACGACGCTGCGCGTCGGGGCACTCTTCCCGCAGACCGGCGGTATGGCGTTTGGTGGGTCCAACGCGCTGCAGGGAACCCGGATCGCCGTCGAGCTGTTCAATGAGACCAACCCGCACGGGATCACCGTCGAGCTGGTTGACGCCGATGCCCCCGATCCCGCAACGGGAACCACCGGAGTACGGCAGCTCATTACGCAGCAGAACGTGGACGTGGTTATGGGCACCTTCTCTTCGGCCGTTGCGTCGGCAACCGCGCCTGCGGCAGAGCGACTCAACGTGCTCTACGTGGAGACCACGGCCTGGGCAGAAGGGATTACCCGCAACACCTCAAACGTGCTACGCACCACCATCTCTTCTGGTTCGCTTGGAGCGGCCGCGGCCGACTTCATCTTGACCGGCCTTGGCGAGGAGCTTGGAGTCTCCGAGGCGGACATGCGGGTCGCCATCGTTTTCACCGATGATGAGTTCGGGACCTCGATTGCGGACGCTGCGCTCGGTCGCATCGAGTCGTCCCGTGCACGGCTCGTTGTACGCGAGAGCTATCCCGCGGCAACCACCAGCGATCTCTCGTCGGTCCTGCTGCGCATCCAGCAGGAACGGCCACACGCGGTAATCCACATCGCCCAGGTTCCCGATGGTGTGCTGTTCTGGCGGCAGGCGCAGCAGCTCGGTGTCGATATGCCGGCCGTTGTCGGCGTCGGTGGCGGATACGGTCAGGAAGAGTTTGCACGACCGCTTGGAACCAACGCGGACGGTATCTTCAATGTTGTGCCTCCCACCTCAGGATCGATCAATGTTGACTCGCTCACCCCGGCGGCCCAGAACCTGCTGAGCGAGCTGCAGACTCGGGTTGCCCAGCGTGGTTGGACCCAGGGCCCGTACACCGACTGGGGTTTCATGGGCGCGTGGGTTTTCCTGAACGAGGTTGTTCCCAACGCAGCTTCCACTTCCATTGACGACCTGTTGGCTGCAGCAGCCAACGTCCGCGTTGACGCGCTGGACTCCATCACCGGGTTTGGATTTGAGTTCGCCGGCACCAATCACGAGAACTCCGGCCAGAACCTGCGCGCCATTCCGGTTGTGCAGCAGTGGCAGGGTGGACAGTTGCGCGTCACCTATCCGCGAGAGCTCGCGGTGGCAGAGTTCATAAACGTGCCACTTCCCCCGTGGTCGGAGCGCACCCAGGCAATCGGTCAGTAATTTACATTCGGGAAGCAAACTGCTTCCACGCCCGGAGGGCCGCAGGGCTTCCGGGCGGTATGATCTTCTGGTGGGGCGCCGCGCCGGCGACCCCACCTCGTTGCGGTGAGGGGGTGGCATGCAGTTAGTGCTGCAGATCGTGGCGAACGGACTCCTGATAGGAGGTTTGTACGCGCTCCTGGCGGTGGGTCTGACGCTGATTTTCGGGGTCCTTCGGGTAGTTAACTTCGCACACGCTGAGTTCATGATGCTCGGGATGTACGGTGCGTACTGGCTCTGGTCGATCCACGGCCTCGATCCCTACGTGTCGGTGTTTCTGGTTACCCCGGTGATTTTTCTGTTGGGTATTGCAGTAGATCGCGTGATTGTGCAGCGGTCGATTGGAAAACCCGACGTAACCGTTGTCTTTGCAACGCTTGGGCTTTCGATTCTGCTGCAGAACGCGGCGCTCACCTTGTGGCGGGCGGATATCCGGTCGGTCAGCACCTTTGCCACCGGCTCGGTCTTCGTCGTCGGGGGCGTGCGGCTCAGCGTGGCGATGACCATATCCTTCGCTGCCGCGCTGCTCTTCGCGTTCGGGCTCTGGTTCTTCCTGACGCAAACCATGTACGGTAAGGCGATCCAGGCGGTCGCCCAGAACCGGCGCGCGGCAGCCCTGATGGGTATCGACGTCAAGCGTGCCTATCTGTTCACCTACTCGG
>PWMO01000365.1 GCA_003558175.1 Spirochaetaceae bacterium | reverse complement strand
CCTGAGCTAAGAACAAATACCGACTCACTGGTACAACATCCAGTCAGACCTCAAGACGCCGCCGGCACCGGTTCTGCATCCGGCAACGCATCAGCCGGTCGGTCCCGACGATCTGGCGGCGCTGTTTCCCATGGCGTTGATCATGCAGGAGGTCAGTACCGAGCAGCAGATTGAGATTCCCGAAGAGGTGCGTGACATACTGCGCCAGTGGCGCCCAACGCCGCTGTACCGCGCCCGCAGGCTGGAGAAGGTGCTCGACACTCCAGCGCGCATCTACTACAAGTGGGAAGGCGTCAGCCCGGTGGGTAGTCACAAACCCAATACTTCCGTGCCACAGGCGTACTACAACAAGCAGGAAGGCATCACCCAGCTGGCCACCGAGACCGGTGCCGGGCAGTGGGGCAGCGCCCTGGCAATGGCGTGCGCGTTCTTCGGCATGCACTGCAAGGTTTACATGGTTCGTGTCAGCTATGACCAGAAACCGTACCGCCGCGGCCTGATAGAGAACTACGGCGCAACGGTAACTGCCAGCCCCAGCCAGGAGACCGAGGCCGGCCGCGCGATCCTTGCCGAACACCCGGACTCTACCGGCTCGCTCGGCATCGCCATTTCCGAGGCGGTCGAGGCGGCGGTAACCCATCCCGGGACCAAGTACGCCCTGGGCAGCGTGCTCAACCACGTACTGCTGCACCAGACGGTTATCGGCATCGAAGCTATCGAGCAGATGGAGATGGCGCAGGACTATCCGGACGTTATCGTGGGCTGCACCGGCGGCGGGTCAAACTTTGCCGGTATTGCCTTCCCATTTATCGGACGCAAACTGCGCGGCGAACAGGACGTGCGGGTCGTTGCAATTGAACCCGCGGCTTGTCCCAGCCTGACCAAGGGCAAGTTTGCCTACGACTTCGGCGACACCGCGCACCTCACGCCGCTGGTGAAGATGCACACCCTGGGCAGCACCTTTGTACCTCCCGGCTTTCACGCCGGCGGACTGCGCTACCACGGCATGGCTCCGCTGGTAAGTCACCTGCTCGACCAGGGCCAGATCCAGGCGACCTCGGTAGACCAGACCGAGACCTTTGCCGCCGGAGTGCAGTTTGCCCGTGCCGAAGGCATTCTTCCCGCTCCGGAGGCCAACCACGCGGTGGCCGGAGCCGTTCGTGAGGCGCTGCGCTGCAAAGAAGAGGGAGTCAGCAGGTCAATCCTGTTCAACCTGTGCGGCCACGGTCATTTTGATCTGCAGGCCTACATGGACTACCACGCCGACAAGCTGATTGCGTACCACTATCCTGAAGACGAGATCGCCATGGCACTCGCCGGTTTGCCGTCGATCTGAGTCGTGGTCGGTCTTCAGTCTGTCACGTACTGCCGGAGCTCGGCCGGGTAGACCTGCTCGAGGAAGTAATGCGATATTTCTTCGTTGCGGGTCTGTTCGGTCGAGATCTTCCACACCCGGTAAGCAATCATTTTCTCGCTCTCAAGCGGCAGCGGCAGCTGCCCGCCGTTAATGTCTACCAGCATCCCGTAGCGCAATGGTCGCGCCACGTCGCGCGTATCTCCCTCAGGGTAGTGAATGGTGTGCACCCGCTCGATCATGGACCCACTGTACCCCGCGCGCGGGCGACCGCGCAATTGGAACCGTCGCGAACCTGCAGCGCGCCGTCGACAAACGCCTTGACTTTGTGCCGCTGTCGCGTTGCCAGGTTGTAACCGGTGCGAGCCGCCCGGTCGGACAGTGCCGACAGCGCGGCAAAGTAGCTCCCGTGCCGGTGGGCGAGGGCATCCAGCTCGCTTGCGAGCTTGCACGAGTTCCACACCGCGTCTATCAGCTGCTCGATTCGCCGCAGTCGTGCAAAATCGGCCACGCTGAGCCAGCGGTTGGCCAGCACCTGATAGGGCGGGTCGCGCATCGTTACCTGAGCGTTAGCCTCTGCCTGGTCGCGGATCGCGGTACCGGGAAGGCTCTTGAGAAACCCGACGTCAAACCGGTGCGGCTTCAAGGCCAGGATATCGTCAATTGACGCGGCGGTTGCTGACATGTCCTCGTGCGGCAGACCGACGATCAGATCCAGGTGGATAGTGACCGCAGTCTTTTCCAGCAGCTGCCTGACCCGCGGCCGCACTTTCTGCCAGTTCTGTCCACGGCCAACCGCCCGCAGCGTCTTGCGGTGCACCGATTGTACGCCCACCTCAAACTGAAACCGCCCCGGAGGCGCCTGCGCCAGCAGCTCGATGTCCTCGTCCGTCAGAAATGCGGGATGAATCTCGAAGTGAAACGTCGCCCGCGTCCGTGCCTGCAGCAGGTGACGCCAGATTTCGCGCGCCCGCGCCGGGCGCGCGTTGAAGGTGCGGTCGACCAGCTTCACAATGGGTGGCGCCGGCCAGCGCGCTTCCTCGGCGATGATGCGGTCCAGCTCGGCCACGGTGGTATCTACGCTGCGGAAGTCCGGCCGCTGGTCGTCGCGCCCGGAAACGCAGTAGGCACAGGCGCACGGGCAGCCGCGGCTCGATTCATAATAGACGTAGCGGTTGGCGAGGGCGGCGAAGTCCTCTTCCAGGTAGGGAAACGGAACCTCGCTGAACGGGCGATTGGCCGTTGCGAGCAGGCGCGTCTCGCTTGCAAACTGCCGCTGCGCGAGGCGGCGCACCGCCTCTTCGCCGCCGCCACAGATCAGAACATCGATCTCAGGGTGACGCTCCAGCCACTCAGCTGCGGTGTAAGAAACCTCCGGTCCACCAAGGACCAGTCGCGCCTGCGGCAGCAGCGCGCGGATATCCGGCAGCAGCAGCCGCACCAGCAGCGCATTCCAGACATAGACTGAGACCAGCAGCACCTGCGGCGAGCGCAGTGCCAGCGCTTCGAGGATGTCCTGTCGTCGCGAACTGATATCGAACTCCAGAATATCGGCCTGGTGCCCGGCTGCGCGCACCTCGTTGCGCAGGTAGCGCAGCGCCAGGTTGGGGTGACTGAAGCGGCCGTTCATGCCGAGGCAAAGGACGTTCATTCTGCCGGAGTTGCCGGACGTGCCTGGTCTGCCGCGCGAGCACGAAGGGGAAAGCGCACGGTCACGCTGGTACCGTTGGTACCGTTGGCACGCGTTGCGGCCTCGTCCGGGCCACCGGAGGATACCGTGATGGTGCCTCCCAGTTGTGCCGCAAAGGTCTCGATCATGTGAAATCCCAACCCTTCACCGCGGGTGACGGTTGCACGCTCGTGATTGGGCGCGAGCCCGCGCCCGTTGTCCTGCACGCGCAGTTCAAAACCCCCGTCGTGGCCGCGAAAGAGCACCCGCACCACCGGGTTGCGGCCGTTTCTACGGTGCGCCGGCGCCTGGCTCTCGGCCGGCCGGTCGTGCGTGTCGTTCTCCGGCGTGGCAAACGCGTGTCGGCAGGCGTTGGTGACCAGCTCCACGGCAATCATGCCACACGGTAGGGCACAGTCAACCGGAACAACCAGCTGCTCGATATCGCACTGGATGGCGATGGGTTGAGCGGGAGAGGCGTGCGAAGCAACCGCGTGCCCAACCAGCTCATTGAGGTAGGGCCGCATTTCGATACGCGACAGATCGGGAGCAACCAGCAGCGTCTCATGCACGTTGACCATAGAGTGAATGCGCCGCTCGATTTCCGCGAGCATGTCACGGATACCCTCCGTCTCGGAGGCCACCAGCTTCAGACGCAGCAGACTGAGAATAACCTGCAGGTTGTTCTTCACCCGGTGGTGCACTTCAGCCAGCAACGCGGTTTTCTCCGACAGCAGGGCGGTCTTTTCACTGAGGGTGTGTTCCAGCTCCAGCTGTGCCTGCTTCAGCGCGGTGATGTCCATGATCAAGCCGTAGAGCTGCTGCGACGGGGGATCGTACGCGGTGTCGGCTACAACCCACCGCACCGTGCCGTTGGGGCGAACAATACGGTACTGCAGTGATTCTACCCGCTCACCGCGCATGGCAGAACGATTCTCCATCTCCACCAGCTCGCGGTCATCTGGGTGGACGTGCTGTAGATACTCATCGAATGACGGGACTTCCGGCGCAGGCCGCAGCCCCAGAATCCGGAAATGCCCCGGCGACCAGGTTGCCGCACCGGTATACAGATTGCGTTCCCAGTAGCCGATGCTGGCGATGGCCTCCGCCTGAGCCAGCCGGTTCAGCAGTCCGCGCGCACGCTGCAGCGTCAATGCGTGCTCGGCATAGAGAAAGAACAGCAGCAAGCCGGTGTTTATGGCAACGTTACCCAGCGCGAACAGCATCGGGGTCAAGAGACTGAACAGGAGCAGCCCGATCAGTACAAACGCCAGTACGAGTGTATAGACCAGAACCAGCCACGTTCCCCCCAACAGCACCCGTGCCCGCCGCCGCAGACGGACGTAGACTGCCATCATGGTACAGGTGATCAGGCCCTGGATGAGCAGAGGGGCCGGCAGATACCGCGGCGGCATCGGCACAATCAGAACCACCACCGCCGTGATCACAGCGAGTGCAACCAGGTGGGGCGCCCAGCGCAGCGGACGTTCGTGCAGATAGCCGATTCCACCAAGCGCAAGTAACGCCGTTCCCGCTATTCCCAGCACCGCTGCGACGCTTTCAGCCCGCCCAGGTGCGTAGGGGAGCAGCAGCCGGCCGACCGCTGACAGTGCGTACAGCAGCCAACCGAGGGTAATCACACCGTTGCGCGTGCCGGGTTCTTTGCGAAATTGGTTCACATAGATGGCGACCGCGATGAACCGTATGACCAGCAGCACTTCGGCGTAGTCGGGGGTGAGCATGCTGCTTTCATTATGGTCTTTCGCGGCCGAAATGCAAGGCGCGGCTGCGCGGCACGGGCGCGCAGCCGCGCCGGTCCCAACCCTGCCGTGCCCTTCCAGAAGCACGCAGTGCTGCATTCACTGCAACAGCGGTAT
>PWMO01000258.1 GCA_003558175.1 Spirochaetaceae bacterium | reverse complement strand
CCACCAGAAAGCCGGGAATTCTCACCTGCCGCGGATCAAGCGTTCCGTTGCGCGCAACGCGCTTCACCTGAACGATCACCGTTCCGCCGCTGTTGCGTACCGCCTCGGCAATTGCCAGGTTGTCGAGAATGGCAGGCTCCTGCTCCATGGTGATATTCCCTGCTTCGTCGGCGGTGGTGCCGCGCAGCAGGCAGGCGTGCATCGGGAAGCTGCGGTAGAGCAGCCAATTCCGTCCCACAAGCTCAACGATCTCTACCAGGTCTTCGGCAGTACGCTCGTTGATCTTCCCACCATCGAGTCGCGGATCTACGTAGGTTCCCATTCCTACCTGGGTGATCACGCCTGGGCGCCCGCCGGCAACCTCACGATAGAGCTGTGCCAGCACCCCTTGCGGGAAGTTGTACGCTTCTATGCGATTTTCAATTGCCATCTGCGTCATTTCGGGGGCCATACCGTAATGGCCGCCGATCTCACGACGTACGAGGCCCTCGAGCGCGATCAGGTTGAGTCCGGTATCTTCGCGGTCACCGACACCGGTCGTATGCACTACGGTGAGATCTCGCGGGTGTCCGTCAGCCAGGAAGCGCTCGCGCAGCGCACGGATCAGGCCGGTGGCTTCAGTGACTCCTCCCCCGCTGCCGCCAACGACCAGCGTGTCGCCGTCCCTGATCAGAGCCAGGGCTTCGGCCGCCGATACTACTTTGCTTCTCATACCTTCCTCACTCCGGAATGCGCCTGACGGTTACCCGAGCAGGTTCTTGGCAATCACAATCCGCTGAATCTGATTGGTGCCTTCGAATATCTGGTTGATCTTGGCGTCCCTGAACAGCCGCTCAACGGTGTATTCTTTCGAATAGCCGTAGCCGCCGTGGATCTGCACCGCGTCGGAGGCGCACTGCATTGCGATCTCGGAGGCAAACAGTTTGGCCTCTGAGGCCTCTCGCGAATGCGGCTTGCCGGCGTCGCGCAGCATCGCCGCGTAGTAGGTCAGGCGCCGCGCGGCTTCTATCCTGGTCTGCATGTCGGCAATCATGAACTGAATCGCCTGGAATGCAGCAATCGGCTTGCCGAACTGCTTGCGCTCTTTGGCATAGTTGACCGCGCAATCGAGAGCCCCTTGCGCCAGACCCACGGAGAGCGCGGCGACTTCTATTCGGCCACCGTCCAGCGATTTCATGATCTGGATAAACCCTTCGTTCTCCACTCCGACGAGGTTTTCCAACGGCACCTCTACGTTGTTGAACGAGAGCTCTCCAACGTCCAGGCCGCGCAGACCCATCAGGTCTTCGCGCTTACCTCGGGTGTACCCTTCGGCAAGGACGAGACTCATGCCGTGATGCCGCTTCTCCGCCTCGGGGTTGGTAATCGCCAGTACCACCGCACAATCGGAAGCCGCGCCCAGGGTGATGTAGGTCTTGGACCCTTTCAGAACGTAGTGATCGCCTTTCTTCTGCGCCGTTGTGCGAATGCCCGCCAGATCGGAGCCGGCGTCGGGTTCTGTCAGTCCGTACGCCATGATAAGCTTCCCCTCGGCGATGGGCGGCAGAAGGCGTTCCTTCAGCGCATCGGAGCCGTACGAGAGCAGAACCCCGGTGCTTGCGTGCAGCGCAAGGACAAAATCCGAAATTGCCGGCGACACGCGCGCGAGCTCTTCAATTGCGAGCGCCGCGGCGAGCGAGTCTACCTCGCCCCCGCCGTACTCCTCGGGGAACTTCATCCCCAGCAGGCCGTACTGAGCGAGGCGGTCGGGCAACGCTTCGGGCAGCTTGTTTTCGTGATCCATCGCTTCGACGAATTTCGCGGCCTCATTGGCGTTGAACTCGCGCGCCGTTTCCAGAATCAGTTCCTGTTTCTCATTGAACTCGATCATCACTGCCTCCCTTGAGCCGTTCTCTCTTTGCACCGTTCTCCGTTCGTGCCGGTCTCCGCTTCACTCCGCCCGCATCGCCTGGACTGCCGCAACCGCGAGGGCTGCCGCATCATCCGCGCGGTCCGCCGCCGCCGCGAGGTCCGACGCGTCCGCGCGGTCCGCCGCCGCGCCTGCGGCGGCTAAAACGTTTTAATTATTTGTACCACAGGCCGCGATGGCTGTCAAATCCGAACCGTCTTCTGCTACACTTTCTCGAGGTACGCCTGGACGATACGCTGCAGATACTTTGACTGATCGGTCGCCCATAGTTCGCTGGAGAAGATCTCCACTTCGATAAAACCGGTGTAGCCCGCCGCGTCCACCATGCGCCGGATGCCGGCAACGTCAATGCAGCCCTCCCCCATGATGGTCCGGTCGAGCAGGAAGTCACGCGTGGGAACACGCCAATCACAGACGTGAAAGCCAAACAGGGCGCCGATCTCTCCGCAGCGACGGATCTCGTTCTCAACCTCGGGGTCCCACCAGATATGGTAGACGTCGAGGGCAACACCGACGTTGTCGAGGCCCAGTTCTACGCAGGCGTCATTCGCGCTCTTGATAGTGGGAATTGCCGACTTGGTATCGGTGTACATCGGATGAAGCGGCTCGATGGCCAGTTTGACCCCCGCATCCGCCGCGACTGGCGCAATCTCGCGGATCGCGTCGAGAATCTGCTTGCGCGACTCGGCGAGCGGCTGTGCCGGATCGGCACCACAGACCAGCACGATCAGCGGCGCCCCCAGCTCAGCGGCTTCCGCTATCATGCGCAGGTTGTCTTCAACCGCGCGCTTGCGCGCGGCCGCATCGGCTGCCGCAAAAAAGCCGCCCCGCACCAGGCTGACCACCTGCAACCCCGCATTCGCGATCAGGCTGCGAACCGCAGAAATGCTGCGCCCCTCGAGCACGTCGCGCCACACCGCGATCCCGGGAATTCCGGCACGCGCATACTGCTCGACGGCAATCTCGAGTGACCACGGCTTGGTAGTTATGGTGTGAACACAGAGTCGCGATAGATCTTCCATACTGTTCCTCCTTGGCGGAAACCGACCGGTCACCCGTTCCGAATCGCGGTTCCTGCTGCCCGCTTTTCGCATGCAGATTGTACCAGCCGGTGCATCCAGCATAGCCCGACTCCCGCGGGAACACAAGCCGGATTTTACTAGAACGTTTTAAATTTCGGCGTAGTTTTTCTTGACAACCGCAGTAGCTGACCCTACACTAGGCCATTACCGAGCTACCCGGGCTCAACTATCGCTGTACTTAATCGTGCCACAGCAGGCGGCCACTGCGGTTGCTCCAGTACGCAGCCTCAAGGAGGTTTATTATGAGAAAGACGGTATTCGTCTTGGTGCTGTTGGCGGTCGTTCTGTTCGGTGCTTTCGCCGCGGGAGGCAGAGAAGCGGCGACCGCTGAGCGGATCATTATCAGAGCGGGCCACGTTAACCCGCCGGGTGAACCGGCGCATGAAGCGTGGGAACTATTCAAACAGCGCATGGAAGAGCGGCTCGGAGACCGTGTCGATGTCCGTCTCTATCCGCAGGGCCAACTGGGTAATGAGCGCGATCTCATCGAGCAGGTACAGCTGGGAACGATCGAGATGACCGCGCCGGCCGTCTCTCCACTGGCCCTCTACAATCCCGAGTTGAACGTGCTCAATCTGCCCTACCTTTTCGAGAGCGAGCAGGCGCTGTGGAGCATCACCGACGGCCCGATCGGGCAACGGTTTGTCGACAGAACGCTTGAAGAGGGCATTCTTATTCTCGATTGGTGGAGCACCGGAGTTCGTCACATCTTCGCCAACAAGCCGATCAGGACGGTGCGCGACATGGCCGGGATGAAGATCCGCGTCATGGAGAACCCGGTGTTTGTTGACTCCTTTACCGCAATAGGCTCTCAACCCACGCCGCTCCCCTACGGTGAGGTGTACCAGTCGCTTGCCACCGGCGTGGTGGACGCCGCTGAGAACGACAGTTCGGGTTACCGCAACATGAACTTCTTCGAGGTCGCACCCTACTACAGTCTGACCGCGCACCTGATTATCGCCAAACCGGTGCTGATCAATCCGGCGTTCTACGACAGTCTACCGGCCGACGTACGCGACGCGCTGCACGAGAGCCTGGTCGAAGCGACGCGGTACCAGCGCGAGCTGTACGAAAGCAACTTCGAGACCGATGTCGAGTGGCTGAAGCAACAGGGCGTAACGGTAGTGGACGATGTTCGCACCGAAGAGTTTCAGCGACAACTGGTCGACGTGTGGGCCAAGTACGAGAGAGACATCGGGGCTGATCTGCTCGCGGATGTAAAGGCTACCCTCGGTATCCGGTAGTCTCGCAGCCTGGGCGGAGCGTTCCGGCAACCTGCGCCCGGCGAGCCGGCCGGCCGCGCAGACGGTCGGACACGCTTCTCAACGTCTCACGGGGTGAGTGAGTTTTCGTGAGAATGCTCATTCACCGCTGTTCTGTTCGCACTTCTGAAACGGAGCGGGTATGGATATCAGTGTCTTCATCGTGCTGCTGCTCTTGGTCTTTCTGATTCTCAGCACTCCGGTTGCGGTTGCCGTGGGGATCTCCTCAATGGTCTACCTGCTGGCAACAAACGTCAACCTGCAGTCGATGCCGCAACGGATGTTCACAACCGTAGATGCGTCGACCCTGTTTGCGGTTCCGCTCTTCCTTCTCGCCGGATTCCTGATGAACATGTCGGGCATCACTGATCGCATATTCCGCTTCGCCAACGTCCTGGTGCGACACATCACCGGCGGGCTGGCACACGTAAACGTAGTCGCCAGCACTATCTTTGCAAGCATGTCCGGCTCGTCCGTTGCCGATGCGGCGGGTCTTGGTGCAATCGAAATCAAAGCCATGACCGATGCCGGGTATGACCGTGACTTTGCCTGCGCGGTCACCCTGGCGTCCTGTACCATCAGCCCTATCATTCCGCCAAGCATCATCATGGTGATCTACGGGGTCGCCGCCGAGGTCTCGATTGGTCGGCTGTTCATG
>PWMO01000344.1 GCA_003558175.1 Spirochaetaceae bacterium | reverse complement strand
CCTTGCCGGCGATCATGAGGTCGGTGGCGCGCTTGATGCCGTCGACCAGGCTTTCGCGGCAGCCGTAGAGGTTGTCAAACTTGCTCTTGGTTACCGAGTCGTTGACGTTGATGGCCGGGAAGAGCAGGGTGCCGTCACGCTGCATCTGGTAGAGCCGGTGCACGCCGGTGGTGGTCTCTTCGGACACGCCGCGGATCTCTTTCACCATGCGGTGCCAGGTGCCGGGGGCGCCGTTGGAACGGTTCTGCCGATCCTCCCGCTGCGTCTCCTTCAGCAGTGCGTTGACAATTGCGAGCTCCTTGTTGTTGTCGTCACTGTCCAGGATGGAAGGGTCGTCCTCCGCCTGGTAGCCGCGGTGTATCAGCAGCGTGGCGTCGCCACCGTCGTCAACAATCAGCTGCGGGCCGCTGCCGTCGGGCCAGGTCAGTGCCTGTTTGGTGCACCACCAGTACTCCTCGAGCGTTTCTCCCTTCCACGCGAATACCGGCACGCCGCGCGGGTCCTCGCCCGTTCCGCCCGATTCCGGGCGGCCGACAACCACCGCGGCAGCCGCGTGATCCTGGGTAGAAAAGATGTTGCAGGACGCCCAGCGGACGTCCGCGCCGAGCGCGGTAAGCGTTTCGATCAGTACCGCGGTCTGTATGGTCATGTGCAGGCTGCCGGTGATGCGAACGCCGGCGAGCGGCTGTGTCGGGCCGTACTTCTCGCGCGTGGCGATGAGCCCGGGCATCTCCTGTTCGGCAATCACGATCTCCTTGCGGCCGTACTCAGCCAGCGCGAGATCGCGCACCTTCCATTGCACTGCTGCTTCTGTTGCTGTACTCATAATTGGTTTCCTCCTGGTTGGTCTCTGTCGGCGCCGGCACGCGCACCGTATGACGGCGCCGCGCAGTCACGGCACGCAGTCACGGGGTGACCGCCTGGGGCAGGTACCGTGACGCGGTTGAATTGAGGGTCCGGCGCGCCTCGCCGGCAAACTGCGCCCCGCGCTGCCGGACGATCTGTGCCGCTATCTGTGACGCCAGCCGGGCGGCGTCGGCGGGGCTGCTCTCGCTGAGCAGGCCGAAGATGAAGCCGGCCGCGTAGCTGTCTCCCGCACCGGTGGTATCCACTGCCGTTACCCGCTGCGCCGACACGGAGACCGCGTGCCCGTCAACGGCAACGCAGGAACCGCGTGCGCCGTCCTTCACCACGGCAATCCGGGTCCGACGCGACAGTTGCCCGGCAGCGTCGGCGGCGGAGAGCCCCTGGTTGTCGAGCAGCATGCGCGCCTCGTCGCGATTGGCCAGCACCACGGTCACCTCGGTTTCGATCAGCTTCAGAAAGGCGTCGCGCGAACGCTCGACCGCCATGGGATCGGCAACGTCAAACACCACCGCCGTTTCCGACCGGTGAGCCGTTTCGATTGCCGCAGTGACCGCCGCCTTCTGCGCTTCGGTATCCCACATGTAGCCGGTGAAATAGAGGTAGCTCGCCGCGCGCACCATCTCGTGGTTGACCGCCTCAGGCGAATAGCGGCGGCAGACGCCCAGCCGGGTGCACATGGTGCGTTCTCCGTCCGGGCTGACGAGGACGATGCTGCTGCCGGTAGGCCCGTCCTCAACGCGCAGGTCCGACTGGACCCCATCGCCGGCCAGGCCGCGGGCGTAGAGTGCCCCGAGCTCGTCGGTTCCGATGCAGCCTGAGAGGGTCACCGTGGCGCCCAGCGCTGCCAGCGTGTTCATGGTGTTGGGACAGGCGCCGCCGGAGGCGTAGGACTTCTCTCGTTCGCTGATTCGCTCGAGGATGTGGTCGGCAGCGGCATCGTCCACGAGGTGCATTGTGCCTTTGTGCAGTGCGAGCTCATCGAGCTCGGCGTCGCTCACATCGGCCAGAACGTCGATCAGGGGGTTGCCGATTCCGTAGACGCTCACCGAGCCCATGCCGGCTCCCTGTCGGCCTGCAGAGTGGTGCCGACCGCGTTCACCAGGTCATCGGCCTTGTCGGTGCGTTCCCAGGTGAACTCCGGCTCGCTGCGGCCAAAGTGTCCATAGACGGCCGTCTTGCGATAGATGGGGCGCTTCAGATCGAGGGTGCGCCCGATTCCGGCCGGCGAGAGATCGAATACCTCACGCACCGCGCGCGCGAGATCGGTTTCGCGGGCGGCGGAGGTGCCGAAGGTCTGCACCCGCACCGAAACCGGAAACGGCACGCCGATTGCGTAGGCCAGGCTGACTTCAGCCCTGGCTGCAAGACGGGCCGCCACGATGTTCTTGGCAACATAGCGCGCCATGTAGGCCGCCGATCGGTCGACTTTGCTGGGATCTTTGCCGCTGAAGGCTCCGCCACCGTGGCGTCCCATGCCGCCGTAGGTGTCTACAATGATCTTGCGGCCGGTCAGCCCGGAGTCACCGTGAGGCCCTCCGGTGACAAAGCGTCCGGTTGGGTTCACGTAATAGGTTGCGTCGTCATCGAGCAGGTTGGACTCGCTCAGTACGGGGTTCACGATCTGGTCGACAACGGTGTCGCGGATCTCTTCGTACGCGGTTTCGGGGGCGTGCTGGTGGCTGACCACCACCGAGTCGATGCGCTGCGGCCCGGCTTCATCGTAGACCAGCGTGACCTGGCTCTTGGCGTCGGGGCGCAGCCAGCCGATGGCACCGCTCTTGCGCAGCTCGGCAGCACGCTTGAGTATCTGGTGCGAGAAGATGATGGGTGCCGGCATCAGTTCCGGCGTTTCGTCGCAGGCGTAGCCAAACATCATTCCCTGGTCGCCGGCTCCCTGTTCTTCATAGAGCCCTTCGCCTGCGGTGACACCCTGCGAGATGTCGGCGCTCTGCGCGTGCAGCATGTTTGCGACGCTCATGCTCTCGGCATCGAGACCGAACGCGGGGTCGGTGTAGCCAACCTCGGCCGCCGCGGTGCGGGCGATCTGCTGGATGTCGAGCGAGGCCCGGGTTGTAATCTCGCCGCCGACCAGCACCATGCCGGTAGTAGTGAATGTCTCGCACGCGACCCGGGAGTCGGGGTCCTGTGCCAGACAGGCATCGAGTACTGCATCGGAGATCTGGTCCGCCAGCTTGTCGGGATGCCCCTCGCTGACCGATTCCGAGGTGAACAGGTAGGTGTTGTCGTGCGCGCTTCCCTGCCGTCCGCTTCCCTGCCGGCCGTTTCCACCGGCTCGATTCCCGTTCCCCCTGTTGCCGTTGTTCGCGCTCTCGTTGCCGTTTCTTCCGTTTGTCCGTCCGTTTGCCATAACTATCGCTCCTTCAATATAGCGAGAAGAAATATTCTCCACACCGATATTTGGTTTTAAAATATTTGGCGTACAAATTATTGACCGTTGAGGCGGTTTGTGCAACCCCTTGATCGTGGAAAACTTTGAAAAGCGCACCTTCCTTGACAGCGAAGGCGCTTCCGGTGTAGAAGGAATCAATGAAAACGTTTCTCTCGTTTCGGCGTTTCGGTTAGCCATGGAAAAAGATGGGCAGCAGACCGACCGTCAAATGGTTGAGCCGCTATTCATTCACCTGACAAAACGGCTGCGAGAAATCGCCCGGGCGTTCAACAAGTATTCCAAGTATCTCCAGGAGCACCATCATATCACGATTCCGCAGGTGATCTGTCTGCGCGAGGTGCACGAGCACGGTCCCATCACGCTGGGTGCGTTGACTAAGATCGTTGCACTGAACAACAGCACCGTGACCGGCATTGTAGACCGCCTCGAGAAACAGGAGCTGCTGCAGCGCACCCGCACCAGCAGCGATCGGCGGCAGATTCACCTGCAGATGACGGAGAAGGGCGTCCGTTTCCTGACCGAGATTCCGGCACCGGTGCCGGAAGCGTTCATCGAAGGCGTCAAGAGCTGTTCGGCCGATGAGGTCGATCGCATCGTCTGGGCCGTCGACAAGCTCGCCGCGCTCCTGGGCGGCGAAGACCTACCAGTCGAGTAGCCGCCGCTCTCCCTCCAGCGCCCTGATCTCCGTAACGTCCTGGCTGACCTCAATCACGCCACGACGAGGCGTAGCCAATCTCCGCCTCGCCGCGGCGGATTGCCACCCAGTCCCGGTCTGAGAGGCGCTTCAGTGCGTTGGGGAACAGAATCCGTTCCTCCATGAACGCCATATTCTTGATCATGCCGCCGAGCGCCTTCAGGGCGGCGTAGAGGTTCCGCCACTGCCGTTCGGTGTACAGCCGTCGCACCTCCTTGATCTGGCGGCGAATGATGTCCTTCAGCAGCGCCTGTTTGTGCGGATCGTTCTGCAGGAACTCACTCATGGTACTCCTCCCGCCGGTTGCCCTTGACTCGGGCAGCCTTCAGCGCTATTTTGGACTCAGAAGACAGAGTTATACAAGGGGAGCCTGCGCGGGTAACGCAGGCTGAGAGGAGGGGGAAGCGCTCCCTCGACCCTTTGAACCTGATCCGGGTAATGCCGGCGGAGGGAGATGGTCGGCAACGCCGTACAGCGTTGCAGCGCTCAAAAGGACGCCTTCCGTTGCGGGACGCGTCCTTTTTTGTTGTTCGCCCGTACGGTCCTTTCGTTCGGCATCCCCAAACAGATGGGAGGTGCCTATGTTTACAGGATGTCAGTTTTCGCTCTACGCGATGAGTGACGATTTTGTCGACGTTATTCTCGGCGCGGTCGAGGCAATGGGAAAGCCCGACGAGCTGCGAATCGAGAGTGACGACATTTCTACCCTGGTTGTGGGAACGCCACGGCGCGTTTTTGAGGCGGTGCGCACGGCGTACGCCGAGGCGTGTCGGCGCGGCGGTCACGTGGTGCTGTCGGCGCTGTTCTCGCGCGGGTGCCCGGGAGAGCCGGATGACCCGATCTGCACGCCCGAAGCGCCGCGCAGCGGTGAGGCCGGACAGAATGCGGCGCTTACCGCGGATGAAGCAGCGGCCGAGATCGAAGCGGTCAAAACGGCTGATGTTTT
>PWMO01000320.1 GCA_003558175.1 Spirochaetaceae bacterium | reverse complement strand
GTGTCGGCCTTCTCGACGATCTTCTGGCCGTTGCTGCGAACCGTCTCTGCCCAAGTCTTGATCTGGCTGAGCGAGCCGACCTGTTTCTCGATATTGCGGATGGCCCGATCGATCGCCGTCAGGTCCACCTGGCTTTCCTCATCGGCAGCGCCGATCTGCACCGAGAGCGCCTTGGCGACTGAAAGTGCGGCCCGCGGGAAAACGTCGGTGGCAGGGTCGTCCATATCCCAAACGCACACGATGTCTTGGCCAAACCGCCGCAGCCCCTCGATGCCGTCCGGTGCGGTTGCGGCGGAAAAGACGAACACCCCGATCCCGGCGTCGCGGTTTTTGCGGGCGGTCTCGATCTCGTTCAGCGCTTTGCGCAAGTCGTAGGCGCCGGAGTCCTTGGCCTCGAACACGATCTTCGCGCCGGCGGCGATGTGCTCGCCGCCAATCTCGACGACTGCGTCGCCGACCTTCGAATGCTTGATGAGGCCAGTGGTATTCCCGGTTGCAGTCGCGATGTCGCCCGATGCCGTGCTGGCGTCGGCGATCAGCGCAAAGGCCGCTGCCTCGAAGTCGTTGCCGTGCAGCGTGGACTTCGCGGAGGTCTCCTTCCGGGTCTTCAGGGCCGTCAGTTGCTCAAGCACGTCCTGCTGGAAACGCTGGTTCTGTTCCTTGTGCGCATCCAGCACACTCATCAGTTCCTTCTTGATCCGCGCGAGGGCGGAAACCTCGGAATCCAACGTGAACTCGGCACTGATTTTCTTCTGCGCGGACTCCACCTGCCGGACCAGGCGCGAGAGCGCCGAGTCTTCCTTGTCCAGGGAGAACTCGCCGATGACTCCGTTGATCGACTTGGTCAGGGCCCCGGTGGTCTTGACGTTGTTCTCGTTGAGCTGTCTCACCAATCGGCTGAGAGCGCTGGATTCGTTATCCATCGTGAATTCGCGCAGGATCTTCTCGCGCTCGGCGGCCATGATCCCGTTCATGGTCTCGGTCAGGCTCCTCAGAATCCCTTCGGACTCGCTGGGCGACAACATTTTGAAGATCGGGCTGTTCTCGCCGAGGTGCTGGGCGATTGTCCGCGCGATCGTCGAGTCCTCCCCGCCGACTTGGGCGCGCAGCATCTTTTCCAACTCACCGCCGTTGGCCAAAAGGGCGCTGAGCCGCTCCTGGAACCGGCCCGATTGTGGGTCGAAGTAATCTTTCAGGGTTGCGGTGACCTGCTCGGTGACCTTTTCGCGGTGGCCGTCGAGCTGGGTACGCATAGATTCGAGGAGCTTCTCGCCCTCGTTGCGTACGGCGTGGGCATCGATCTGGCCTCCGGTCTGCTTCAGTGCGAGCACCCCGATTTTGAGGCAGGTACCGGCGAAGTCTTGACGCATCCGACCCTCGGGGTACGCCGTGATCTCCCGGATCACTTCTGGGTCGCGGACGATGAGTTCGAGTCGCAGGTGAGGGCTGGCCTGATCATCAGGGATCCGATGCGGCGGGGATTCGGCCGCGGTGTTGCCGGTTACCGGCTGGTTGTTCATTTGCATCGCAACATGCTCCTCGGGCCTCTTGGGCCCAAAAATTCCGTCATTACTGCTAACGGCCGTCGGGGCCGCGCATCCTTGCATCTGCCAGATCCTGGTGCCGCTCGGGCCTGTCCGTCCGCGGGTCACCAGTTTTCTCGTATTAACAGTTCGTTATCGACTTCATGTGGGTAACCGACCACCTCTGCATTCGGTTGGTTACCCGTCAAAAGAACCAATACGCGTCTGGACTCGCAAAGACACAAATGGGTTGTGCCAAGAATACTAGACCCCCTTTCTGGCGCCGTCAAGGGCAAAAAACGAAAAACGCGTCCAGACTCGCATAAGATACACGTTGACGTTGGGGTGATTCGGGGCTAGGCTACAGCCCCAGTAACGGATGGAGAGCCCTTTGAGAATCGGTTGGATCGACCCCAAACAGATGGTCACTGCCTGGGACTGGCGTCCGATATTCCATCTTTCGCCCGCGATGTACCTGGAACGGCTGGGTGCACATTGGTCGCGGCTGGGTGGTTCGGCCGAATGCCTGGACGGTTGGCGGGTCAGTTCCAACCCGGCCTCGGTCGCCTACGACGAAAGGGTCGAGATGGCGCCGATCTACCGGATGCGTCATGTCGGCGACACCCAGTTGTTGACCGAGGCAAAGCACTGGGAGGCGCCGGTGGTCGTGGGAGAACCGTTTTGCGTTCGCCCCAACGACGTGCTGGTGCGCAAGGTGGGCAAGGTGGGCGCAGCTCCAGTCAATGAGTTACACCGGCGGCACCCCGTCGATGCCAATGTGGCGATCGTGCGCGGTCTCGAACCGGCGATGGCGCTCTGGGTCGCTTACTGCCTGAACCGGCCGCTGTATCGCGCCTATCTCGAACGGCTGGAGGGCATGACGAATCTGCCAAGGGTCGGGCTGAAGCAGTTGGGTTCCATGCCCGTGGCGCCGCCACCCGCAGGTTTTGGCGAGTTTGCCCGACGCTATGCCCAGTATCTGATGGACTTCGATCAGGCGCAGGACCGGTTGAGTCGCTTGCGTGGAGAGGTCGGTAGCTGGGTGGGCGAGCGGTTCGCCGATTACAAGGACTTCATGTCGCTCGCATTGGATGCCCGCCGCTGGTGCCGCTTCGAGCCCGAAGACCTTGTCGAGGTATTGCTGATCTCGGTGATGGAGCAGCGGTATCTGGCCCGGCGTCTACGACAGGAGGGGGCGGCGCTGCCGTTGACGAAACTCGCGAGCGTGAATCCGCGTCACCCGACTGTTGAACATGAATTCGGCTGTAAGGTGCTCAGGATTAGTGACCTGGATGACCATCTCGGTATCGCAACCCACTTGGCTGAGCGCGAGGACGTGGCTTGGCGCGTTCAGCGTCGGCCGGTAAAGCGCTTCGATGTCCTGGTTTCGACCTTCGCGGCCGAATCGAGGGTCGCTTTTGCTGCCGCGAGCATGGGCGAATGCGTCTTGCCGACCGAGCAACTGGTGACTTTGTGCTTTCACCATCACCAAGGTGCCTACGCATTGTTGATGGAGTCGGCGCTGGTGCAGGCCCAGTGGCAGCGCCTGGCAACCGGATCGATGCAACGCTTTGTACCGCCAGCATCCGTGCGCCAGTTGGTGATGCCAGTTCTGGACTCCGTTCTGGCGGAGGAGTGGCACGAGCGCCTGGTTGAGATTCTCACCGCGCGAAGCAAGGCCCAGGTGAACCTGCAAGAGGCCAAGCAGAAAATGTTCGACTACTACCGAAGCGTTCATCCAGCATTTGAAGATGAGGGCCTCGAAGCAGAACAGGGAGTGGCGTGGTGATCGATGTATTGAATGAACTTAGGGCGCTGGAGAAGGGGCTCGCAAGCGCGCCGCAGTCGCTGGAACAGATACGGCAGGGGAATCCATTGCTATGGCAGGAACTGGCCTGGTCCCCGGCGCAGACGCGTCTATGGCTGCGCAGCCTGCCGGATATCCAGATTCACGAGCAAGAGGCGGACGATCCCAGCTATCGACTCGGTAACAAGGAGAGCGCGCCGATGGATCTTGGCGACGCGATCGCCAAAGTGGTGGCGGAGCTGGGGCGTCCGGTGCCGATCGCGCAGCTACGTTCGAAGCTCCCACCGGGAACCGTGGCGACGGATCCCATGATACGGGCGGCTATCGAAGGCCATCCGGCATTGACGATCACCGGGCCGATGGTTCGGTTGGCGAAAACCTAAACATCACGGCTCGCGACGCGACAGGACGGAGTAACCAGTGGCAGGAAAACAAGAAATGAGTGATCAAACCGTGGCCGAGCGATACCAGGCGCTGCGGCATCAGTATGCCGATTTCAGCTCGGAATTGCCGTTGGAGAAAGCCCACGACTTCGTCCAGGCCGGTGTGGTCTGGGGCGAGGTCCAGGGTAACGAAACGCCACGGATCCTGCTGATCGCGCTCGAGCCCGGACACTGGGAGTACTCGCAGGAAGCCAAGCTCGATGAGCTGGCGTACGAACTGCTGGCTTCCCTGGAAGACGACTGGCCGGTCTTCGCACACCTGAAAGACGATGCTAACAGCCGCTGCTATGCGCTATTCGGCCTAGACGGCACGGACGGTACCCACTCGCTCGATGAGATTCCGGGCATCGAGCTGATCCGCGAATACGAGCGGCTCAACAAGTACACAACCTTGAAGTGGTCGTTGCAGATCTACACCCGCTTGATGCACCAGCTCGATGCGTTTCATGAGCAGGTGTACCAGACGGTCAAGGACCGGGTGTCGGACAAGAACGACATCATCGAAGAGGTCGCCAAGATCCTGTTCCTGGAATCGTTCCGCTGCCACCACGACAACGGCCTGACCTTCGAGTACGAAGGCAAGCAGCTCAACTTCCAGGAAGTCTTCGACTACCGCTATGTGCGTCAACACGGTGATGTCGCGGTCAAGCAGATCCAGACTGCCTTCGACCATCTCAAGGCACACGAGGACTATGTGGTCATTACCGACGATGGCAGCAAGAACGCCATCTTCGACGACAAGACTCACCTGCGGCTCACGCAGCCGAAGAACTACGAAACCCTGCTGGAGGCGATCCAGAACCTGGGGCCGGTCACCACCAACGAAGGCAAGCGCGTCAAGGACCAGGGCAAGCTGTCCGACGTGCAGGCCGACCTGTTGGGGCGGGTGTTTGACGTTTTCCTCCGCGCCAACTTCGAGAGCAAGGGTGGACTCGGGGTTTACCTGACGCCGAACCCGGTCAAACAGGCTATGCTGGAAATCGCGTTTCACGACATCCAACAGGACCCGAAGGCCGTCGAAGACCTGGTAGCCGGGCAGTTCCGTTTCTGTGACCCAGCCTGCGGCTCATACGGCTTTGGCTCGGTGGCCCTGAGTCGACTGACCACGGTGGTGGATAACCTCGCGGGGCTGTCCGACACCGAGAAGGAAAAGCTCAAGC
>PWMO01000272.1 GCA_003558175.1 Spirochaetaceae bacterium | reverse complement strand
CACATTTCACCGGCCGCGGCGGTGACGGCTGGTCGGTCGAAGAAGTAGACGGCAGACCGCACGTTCGCATCCATGACTGGTGGAAGCTGCACTCCGTTGAAGGCGGCTCCGTTCGGCTGGTAGAGACGCAGCAGCGGTCCGTGCTGCCCGACGGTACGGTTCTGATCAACGGCGCACCCGAGAGCGCCGCCAACCGGCTGCGCCAGATGGGCGGCGTTTCCGAGATTCCAGCACGGTACGGCGAGCGCACCGGACCGGTTGGGCCGATTCGGCTGTTGAGCGTTCTGTCCGACGCCGAAACCACCGTGCAGCGGCCGCTGCAGGCTGCGTTCACCAGCGAACGCGGTGAACGCGTGACGGTGCACTATCAGCAGGAGCTTCCCGGATCGACCTTCATGCGGCCCGGACTGATGTTTCCACTGGAGGCGCGCCGCGGAGAGCCGGCGCTCACCACGCTGCTCAACCGGATGAACTTTATTTCGCTGATGCTGGCGCTGTTCCTGGGTACCGCGGCCCTGCCGCACATCCTGATTCGTTACTATACGGTGCCGAGTGCCGAGGCGGCGAGGAAGTCTACCATTGTGGCTATCGCCGGGATCGGGCTGTTCTACGTCTTGACCATGTATCTCGGCGTTGGTTCGCTTGCCTCCGGCGCGCTGAACCCCGAGACCAGCAACATGAGCGCGCCCCTGCTGGCACGCAGTTTCGGCGAGGTTCTGTTCGCGATGATATCCGGAATCGCGTTCACTACGGTGCTGGCGACGGTTTCCGGGCTGATCATGGCTGCGTCGGGCGCGGTAGCCCACGATCTGATGGGAAACCTGTTGCGACGCGAGGTGAGTGATCGCGCAAAAGTGCTGGCAGGGCGGATCGTGGCGGTGGTCGTGGGTCTGGTGGGCATCGTGCTGGGGATTGCGTTTCGCGACATGAACGTGTCGTTCCTGGTCGGTTGGGCGTTTGCCGTGGCGGCGTCGGCCAACCTTCCCTCGCTGCTGGTGACGCTTTTCTGGAAGCGGGCCACTGCAGCCGGCATTATCGCCTCTATTCTGGTGGGAATTGTCTCATCGGTCGTTCTAATTCTGCTGAGTCCGGACATGTGGGCGCGCTACGGGCTTGACCCGGCAACGGCGCCGATGCCGCTGAATCAGCCGGGTATCGTCTCCATACCGCTGAGTTTCATTGTGATCTATGTTGTTTCGTTGGCTACCGGCCGCAAGAGCGAAAGCCCTGCGCCGATTGAGGCAAAACCGTAGTTCCGCTTGATCCTGCGCCGCCGGCGAAGTTCTGCGGGTGCGGTGCGGGCGCAGGCGTCGGCGGCAATCAGGCGGTGGAACGGAAGTCAAACGTCACCTTCTTCTGAATCAGCGAGATCTGGGAGAAGGTGTTTTTCAGCGTGCCTGCCTCAATCTGGGTGAGGCTGCGTGGGTCGATGCTGTTATCGGGTTGCCGGTTGGCGCGAATCATCTCTGCCTGGTGTCGGAAACGGAGCTGCATCAGGTGGCCGTAGGCCTGAATGAGGCCGCGGTAGCTCTCATCCTGCAGCGCGTCGATGGCGTGAAGCCGTTCCAGCCGGTCGTACGTGTTGGTCTCCTCCACGCCGTGCTTGAGCGCGTAGAGTCGGGCGAAGTTGACGATCGGCATCATCGCTTCTTTGATGTTGAATGTGTGCGGCGGTTCTCCGGAGGCACCGGTTACGATCTTGCCGAACAGGCCGACCGGCGGCTTGTAGTGCAGCGCGTTGCCGGCCATGTGGGCGAAGAACGCGGGCTGTTCGGCTACCAGCGCAACAACGTGGCGCCACAATTCGCGTACCAGGGCGCTGTCGCCGTACACGCAACGGTGGTCGAAGAACACATTGCAGTGTGCCAGCGCCTTGCCGTCCGGTTCAGTAATCCAATCGGCAAAGTACTGCTTCCATTGCGCGAGCGGTTGGTTCCAGCGCGGGTCCATGGCCATTGCCTCACCCTTGCAGTGCCGGTAGCCGACAAAGTCCAGCCCGTTGCAGACGCGGCGGGCCAGCTCCAGGAAATAGTCGGCCACTGCCTCGGACTGGTTCTGCAGCGAGGCGTAGATCAGGGCATTGTCCTGGTCGGTTGCCAGGGTCTGCTCTTCTCGCGCTTCACTGCCCAGAGCAACAAAAGCAAAGCGAGTCGGGGCGGGACCGAGTTCCTCCAGCGCCAGGGCGATGATTCGCTGCACCACCGCGTCGGAGACGGCGGTGGTCACATGGCAGATATTGCGCGGCAACGCACCCGAGTTGAGCAGCGATTCAACCAGTGACGGCAGTCGCTCGTGGTGCTCGGCGAGCTCATCGAGAGACCCGGCCCGGCGCACCTGCTGCGTCAGCACCACCAGTGAGAAACGGTCCGGACGCGCCACACGGCTGCTCTGAATGACGCCGACCAGTTTATCGCTGCCGTCAACCACGGCGAGCTGATCGAGGTTTCGTTCCCGCTCCAACAGAGACGCTTCGAACAGCGGAGCGTTCTCGCGGATCGATACCACCGGGGCACTCATGACGCGGGACACCGGAAGATGGAAAGCGAGTCCGGCGGCCACAACCCGTTCGCGGATGTCGTGATCGGTGACAATCCCCACCAGGTTGTCAGCAGTATCGATCACGGTCACCACACCGCTGTTGTTGCGGCTCATGATCCGCACAACCTGTGAAATGGGGGTATCAAGCCCGCAGCTGACCGGAGCCGTCATAGACTCTCGCACCGGCTCGGTCAAGAAAAGCAGCGATGTTTGAAGCTGAGCTATGAGCCGCTCGCGTTCGGCCTCCGACTGCATCGCACGGTGGCGAGTGATGTCCTGCACGCTGAGAATCAAGCCTCTTCGTCCGCTGAAGAACACCGGCGTTGACGACAGCAGAATGGGAACCGTCTCGCCGTTCTTGCGCCGCAGCCGTGCCTCGAACGGCTCGCGTATCTCACCTCCCGCGGCGATGAGCTCGAGGTTGGCCGAGTTGGTCCCGTTGTCATCGGCTTTCAGAATATCGTGGATGTCCAGGAACGCCAGCTCGGTGGCGTTATAGCCGAGCATGTCCAGCAACGCTTTGTTGGCGTAGGTGCAGCGGCGGTCGACCAGCAGCAGCGTACCGCTGGTCGAGGACTCCACCAGCTCGCGATAGCGCTCATGAGACTGGCGCAACTCGCGCTCGGCCTCGCTGCGCTTTTTCTCGATCTTGAGACTCTGATACGCAATCGTCAGCATCAGCACCGCCGCGAACAGCGTTGCGATGAACGACGCGTCGATCAATCGCCCGGTAATTGTCCCGATCTCGCGTCGAACGTCGTCCACGTACAGGCCGGTGCCAATGATCCAGCCCCACGGCTCGAACCCGCGCACGTAGGACTCTTTGGCTTCGAGGCGCTCGGGATCGTCCTGCCATTGCCAGACGTAGGTCACGAAGCCCGAGCTGCGATCGCGAACGGTATTGACGAACTCTACAAAAGGCCTCACCCCGTCCGGATCGGTGAAGTCGGACAGGTCGGTCCCTTCGAGATCGCTGCGATACGGGTGCATGATCATGCGCGGATGCATGTCGGTGATCCAGAAGTAGTCCAGGCCGTCGGAGCCGTAGCGCAGCCGTCGAACGCGTTCCAGCGCGGCACGCTGCGCCTCATCGATGTCCAACGTTCCGTCCTGCACCTGGCGCTGAAAATCGAGCAGAACGCTCCAGGCCGAATTGGTCAGCTCGGTGGTCATCTCGCGTTTGCGGTCCAGCAGACGCTCTTCCATGGTTGGAATCAGCAGCGCAAACAGCAACGCGATAAACAGCCCCAGCACCAGCAGCGACGGCGTGACAATTCGCAGCAGCAGCCAGCGCCAGTTAACCTTCACGGTTTCACGGTGTGCGCGCGGTTCGAGGGTGTCGGACACGGGTTTGGATTCGTCGGCTGCAAGCCCGTTTCGCGCCTGAACGCTGAGCGCCTCGCGGAACCGCTTCCAGCGGGTGACCGGCATCATGACGCCGATGCCCTCGGCGGGCCGATCGTGCGAGAGGTCGTTCTGGAGGTGGCCGTGGAAATCGCTGCCGGCACAGGTGAGGACGCCGTGGCGGGCGGCCAGGCGGGCAAGCTTGAGCTGATCGTCGCGGCTGTAGGGCTTGTAGAACGCTTCAATGCCGTCGAGCCCCAACCCGACCAGGTCCGCAACGCACTCTTCAAGCGTAGCCTGCGACCAGCACTGCTGCAGCGGGTGTGCCAGAAAGACCACGCCTCCGGCCTCGTGCACCGCCTTGATGGCGTGCTCCACGTCCGCGGTGCGGGTGAGAAGCTGTGACATGACGCGACTGCGGTGATCGAAGCCGTAGGCCAGGAGGTGTATCTCGGTGCCGTTGTACAGAGCGTGCAATTCGGCGCCTGCGATAGGAGAGACTCCCTGACGCGATGCCGCTTCATGAAACGGCGCGAGCCCGGCGGTAGTCTGGTGATCGGTCAGAGCGGCAAAGCTGACGCCTGAGTCGGCAAGCAAGCGGGCCACAACGGCGGGCGCGTAGTACCCGTCGCTGCAGTCGGAGTGGCAGTGCAGGTCTACAATGACGGACGCCTCACGGGAGTCTTCTGCCGTGGGCAGGCCGGGGGGCGTCGATAACGGCATCCGCGTTGGCGACGGCGCGCCTGGTTTTTCCCGATTGGCCATGGCACGATTATAGCATATCGTTCTGCCGCATTTCCCGCCGCGTGGAAACCAAGCGTTGTGCTTACCGGAGCTCAGGCGTCGTTCTTGTCGTTCTTGTCGTTCTTGCGCGCGAAGTGAGAGAACTCCATGGCGTAGGTTCCGCGACCCTGAGTCATGCTGCGCAGCGAAGTAGAATAGCCGAACATCATGCGCAACGGAATCTCGGCACGAATGTGCTCCAGTACCGCTCGCGACTCCACCCCCTGTACCAGTCCGCCGCGCATTGTCAGCGCGTTGATCACATCTCCCATGTATTCCT
>PWMO01000047.1 GCA_003558175.1 Spirochaetaceae bacterium | reverse complement strand
TCATTGCCCGCGGAAAAAGCACGACCCGCGGCAAAAGCACGGCCCGCGGAAAAAGCACGGCCGCCGGCCTGGAAGAACGAGTAGCGCTTACGGCGGAGGCGCACAACACCGTGCTGCGTCTCCTGGTGCCTTCCGACTACACCGGCACCGCAATGGCGGCGGTGGCTATGGCTCGTGAGTTGTCCGCCGGGAAATCTCTGGATTACGGTGCAGTGTTCCCCTTCGAGCTCTTCACTCTGGAGCAGATTGTGGCACGCATCGACTCACCGGAGGTGCGGTTGGAGAAGGATGAGACGGCTTCCGCTGAATAACGCAGCGTCGCCGGGAACCGGGTTGTTCTCTGAATAACGTACTCTCGTTTGTCCGCATGTCCATTGCATTTTCAAGCAAACGGCGTGATGTCAAGAAGAGGATTCCCCCCATCGCGACCACAGCGCATCGATCGGAATCGCCGCGAGGCCATCGTCGAAAACCACCGATTCCCGTCCATCAAACAGGATAACGCCGCGGATGAAGCGCTTTCCCGCGTCGTCACGCAATGACCGCAGGCCGCGGAAGTCGCCTGCGCGGACGGTGGCCGACCCCTTGACCTCAATCCCGACCACCCGTCCATCCGGGGCCTCGAGGACACAATCCACCTCCGCGCCGGCGCTGCTTCGATAGTGATACTCACGATACGACAGTCGCGACCACGTCCGCTGTTTCCGGATCTCCTGGACGACAAAGGTCTCCAGAAGCGGACCAAACCGGTCGCCCCGCTCCGAAGCGGTCGCTTCGTCCAGTCCACACAGCGCGCCTGCCATTCCGGAATCAACCAGATGAATCTTTGGTGCCTTCACCAGACGCTTTCCGACATTGGCCGACCAGGCCGGAAGCCGGTGAAAGAGGAAGATCGCTCCGAGGATGTCCAGGTGTCGCGACAGCGTGGTAGCCGCGATTCCCGTCGTGCGTGAAAGCTCCGATGCGTTGAGCAGGCTTCCGCTGCGCTGCGCGAGCGTCAACAGAACTCTGGGAAGATCCGACAGCTCGGCAATCCGGGATATATCGCGAACATCGCGTTGAATCACCGTCGAGACGTACGAATCAAACCACGCCTGTCGCCGCAGCTCGCTGCGGCGCGTAGTAGCTTCGGGAAAACCTCCGGTCAGAACCCGGCGCACCAGATCGCCCCGTGTCATCGCGGTCGAGTGAGCCGCAGCAGGAAACGCGGACGAAAAAAGCGCTTCGGCGAAGGTTTCGCGTACGCCCACAATCTCCCCCTGGGAAAGGGGATTCAGATAGATCACCTCTACGCGGCCGGCGAGCGAGTCGGAAAGTATCGGAACCGTCATGACGTTGGTTGATCCGGTAAGGATGAAGCGCCCCGGCCGCCGGTCCCGGTCAACGGACGCCTTGATCGCCAGGGCGAGTTCGGGAACGCGCTGAACCTCGTCGATAACCGCCCGGTCTCCCAGTCCCCGCAGATAGCCGCTCGGGTCCGATCCGGCCGCAGCGAGTGCGGTGGCGTCATCCAGGGTGCGGTACGGAATGCCGCGATCAGCCGCAATCCGGGTGACCAGCGTACTCTTTCCCGACTGCCGCGGCCCGATCACCAGCACAACCGGCGTATCTCCCATCGCCTCATCGATTCGGAAAGCGATATTTCGCTGATACATGGATAAATATTAACCACTTCGTGGTGAATTTGCAAGGTAGAGCGGTGCCTCACGCGCCAGACTATTCATCCGTTCTCCATCCACGCCAGATACTGTTCAACCTGAGCGGCGAGAAAACAGGGGAGACTCATGAGACGAAAGGGGTGTCCGGCGGGTGTTTCAAGCGAATCAACGGCTTGCGATGCGCCTTCTTGAGCCACAACTCGAGATCTCTCTGAATCGAACGTTCGAACACGCCTTAGGGCAGCATACGACACACAATGTGTAAAGAAATACGGGTATTCTGTGACAAAATATGTAACAGAATAAGGGCAAGAGCCCTGTATGGTATTTCGGGCGCCTGCCCCGGCACCGTGGCACCGTGCTTTGCGGGGGTTCCGTCCGGCGCGCGCTCATCGCGTGCGCCGGACCGCACGTGGGGCAGGGGCTCTCGGCGCCTGCCCGTTTGTCGATTATAATCGACAATGTCTTGCTCAGTTATCATGCATCGACTATACTCGACAATATGATTCCGCGACCATGGTACGTTGAACAGCTTCGACGCGCAGAGCGGCTTCCTCTCATTGCGGTGCTTACCGGGATACGGCGCTGCGGAAAGAGTTCGATCCTCGCGCTCTACGCGGATGATCTTGTGGCGCGCGGAACCGATCCTTCCCGGATTCTCAAGGTCAATATGGAGTCCCTTGAGTTCGACCAGCTGCGGGATTACCGAGCCATGGGGCGTTTCGTTTCGCAGAAGCTTCCTCACGGCGGGTGCCTGCTGCTCGACGAGGCACAGGAAGTGGATGGTTGGGAACGTCTGGCCGCATCGTTGCTGGCGGAGGGCTCCGTTCGTTGTGTATTGACCGGGTCAAACGCCACACTGTTGTCCTCGGACCTGGGAACGTTGCTGACCGGCCGGGTCGTCGAGATTCCGGTAGAGACCCTCTCGTTCGCGGAACTCGCGGCTGCTCGAGCCACCGTCGGACAGGATGAGCTTCTCGCCCGCTACCTGAGAATTGGGGGCTTTCCCGTTCTCCACGCTCTGGACTACGACGAAGAGAGCGCCGCTTCCTACACCGCGACGCTTGTCGACGCGATCCTGATGCGAGATGTCGTCCATCGTCACTCGATCAGGGATCCGGACGCGCTCCGCCGTATTCTGGCATTCGCGTACGACAACGTCGGCAGCATCACCAGCGCCCGCAGAATCACCGACTACTGGAAGTCTCAGCGGCGCTCTGTCTCCGTCGACACCACGGTGAACTACCTGAGCTATCTGTGTGACTCGTTTCTGTTGCGCCGGGTGCAGCGCCTGGACCTCCGGCGCAGGCAGCATCTGGAGTACGGCGAGAAGTACTACGCCGGTGACATCGGGCTCCGTCGAGGTCTCCTCGGCGGCCGATCCTCCGACATCGCCGGTGTTCTGGAGAATCTGGTCTACCTCGAGCTCGTGCGTAGGGGGTGTACGGTGTCGGTCGGCGTCGCGGGCGAACGCGAGGTGGACTTCGTTGCTCGCGCGGGAGATTCGTTCCACTACTACCAGGTCTGTGCGGCTCTGGACTCCGCCTCCACCATCGAGCGGGAGTTCGCCGCGCTGGAGGCCGTCGGCGATCAGTGGCCCAAGGCGGTCCTCACCTTCGCCCCCGCCCCCATAACCGGCCGCGGCGGTATCCCCGTCATCCCGCTGCGGGATTTTCTGCTGGGGACGGAACAGGGGGCTGCGCCGGACCCGCTTGTCAGCGAGATTCCATCCTGACCGCCAAAAGAATCCTGAAACCGTACGCGCAACAGTCTAGTATGTACGTATGAAAGTCACTGCGACCGAGCTTCGTCAGAATCTGTACCAAATTCTGGACCAGGCGCTGGAGGGATTCCGGGTTGATGGTGAACCGTTGTTCACCCTTTGATTCCCCGGCCTCAACCCAACCCAACCCAACCCAACCCAACCTCAACCCAGACGAACGCTCAGGCCGAGCGCCTGGGCGCAGCTGTTGAGAGCGCTGTCATGAGAAAAGACGTGAACGTTCTCCATGTTACCCCCCTCTCCGGCGGGATCCCGGGCCCACAAGAGCGCAGTGGCCAGGTGCAGCGCGTCCAGTGTGCGGACCACCACGGGGAAGCTTTCCGCGGCGCGGACCTTCACGTCGCGGGAGAGCTCTATCAGGTTGATACCCTGGAGCACACCGGCCAGGCGACGGAGTGCTTCCACAACGCCCTCGTCTGAGAGCTCCCGCTGCATCCGTGCCCGGTGGATTACCCGCCGGCACTCGATTTCCATCAGCTCGCTGGAGACTACCCGCGGATACTCCAGTACGTGACGGATTGTGATCTCGCCGGCCAGGATGTAGCGCAACGTGACCGAAGAATCCAGATACGCCGTCATCGGTCTCCCCGTTCAGCCGCAAGAAAGTCCAACGGGTCCGACGGGATCAAGGGTGATACGTCCGGGAGTTCCAGAGACTTGCTAGCCGGTTGGGCCAGTGGCAGCCCGGTTGGGAGGGGGCGCAGAACGGCGATTGGCCGGGAGTGGTCGGTGACAAGGATCGACTCCCCCAGGGCAACTCGCCGCAACTCCCGGCTCAGATGCGCTTTCAGCTCCGCAACCCCGATAGTCTTCATATGACTACACTATAGTCATAATTACAGAAGCGCAAGCCACGCACGACAGGGTGACCGTCGTTTTTGAGCGGGAACTTCCGACCTCCGGTTCAGGCCGGTATGACATCGCGATTCGGGCGAACGTTTCCCTTGACTCTGCCCTGTTGCTGCTGCAGGAGATCGCCGAGACGCGACGCGCGACCGCAGCGATCGACAACACCACTGCCTGGGGCCCATCGTGCATGCACCGATTCACCGGCTGCACGAAGAGGCTCTACATAGTATATCCTGTTCTTGAGAGAGCCTATGGGAACAGTGGTTCGGAAATGGGGCAACAGCCTGGGGGTACGGATTCCGTCGCTCTGCGCAAAAGAGTTCTCCCTGAAGCACGCCCCACGACGTGCCGCAGCGACCCGGCGCACCAACAAGGAGCAGCGACCATGAGTAACAGCCGCACGTACAGCCGGGCAAAAGCCGTCAGAGGCGTTGGAGCGCTCATGATCCTTGCGGGCGCGGCGTGGATCTACTACGGAGTCGGCGCCCGCGAGCTGCCCAGCCTGGTGCTCGGTGCGGCGGCAATTGGTGCGGGCGCGTTTCTGTTCCACCGCGGCAACCGCGCGATACAGGACGCCATCCGCCGGATCGATGCGCGGCAGCTCTCTCCCGGCGCCGGCGCCGCCGAGCAGGCGGATGCGTGGCGGTCGGTTCTCCCGCC
>PWMO01000029.1 GCA_003558175.1 Spirochaetaceae bacterium | reverse complement strand
CTGAGCGCCGCGGAGGGTGCGGACGGCTGGGCCGGAGCACCGCAGGTGAGGGGCTGGTCGGTGGGCCTGGGTACCACTACGGCGTACGGCACAGCGGGGCTCAACGATGGTCCGGAGACATTGATTGGCGGCAGACTCGGCTACTGGCACGAACACTTCGGCTTTGATGCCAGCCTGCACTTCAGCCTGGCCGGGCTCGATGCAACATCAGACAGCAGTACGGTAGATCTCAACGCCCTGGCGGTGGCGGCCGTGGGCGCAAAGGGCGGCAAGCAGTTTGGCCCGGCCAAGTGGTACGGCCGCCTGGGGGTGATCATCCAGTTCAACGAGCGGAAGTTCGGTTCTGGCGCCGAGGGCACGGCAGTTTTTGGCGGTGCCGAGCTGGGCGCAGGTGTGGACTTTGCGGTTTCCGAGCGGCTAATCCTGGGGCTGAACCTGCTTGACCTCCGCATGGTGGGCGGCGAGTTCAACAGCCCAGGGGCAGACGCCTTTGACGTGATCGGCGGCCGCATCAGCGTGCTGAGCGGCGGGCACATCTCGTATCAGTTCTGAGGCTTGGCGGCAGGCAGCGAATTGATCCATAATCTGGTATGGACCAATCGCGACAACGGCTGCTGCAGCTGATGCGCACGCTGCCGCCGCTGCACCTGCAGAACGCCTTGATGCGCTGCAGCGACCGCGACCTGGCGTTGGCCGTGCGCCACATGACAGCCGACGAACGGCAGCTGGTGCTGGCACCCCTCGCGGGAGCGAAGCGCGCCCGGGTACTGAGCGAACCGGCAATTCTGGCCGGCGTACGCGTGACCGAGCGGCACTGCGCAGCGGCCATCGAGGCGGTTATCTCCGCGCTGCTCAACGGGCGCGGCAAACCGTCCGGCACGACCGGCAGCTACCTGCGGCCGCACCGTCCCGATTCCCTACCCCGCGATTCGGTCAAGCGCCGCCCGAAGTGACTCCACCGTGCGGTCCACGTTCTGCAGCTTATCAATGCCAAAGAGCCCGATGCGGAAGGTCTTGAAGTCTTCCGGTTCGTCGCACTTCAGTGGCACGCCGGCGGCAATCTGCAGTCCAACCTCGGCAAACTTCTTGCCGGTTCGGATCCCGTCGTCGTCGCTATAGCTGACAACTACTCCCGGAGCCTCGAAGCCCGGCGCCGCTACACTGGGAAACCCGCGTTCGGCAAGCAGGCTGCGCACCCGCGTACCCAGCTCACGCTGCGCCTGCTCTGCGGCCTGAAGACCGAACGCTTCCATCTCGCGGATGGTATCGCGAAACGCCGCCAGCGAGTCGGTCGGCATGGTAGCGTGGTAGGCGTGACCGCCGCCCTCGTACGCTTCCATGATGCGCAGCCAGGCGCCCAGGTCACAGGCGAAGCTGCTGCTCTGCGTCCGGCCGACGCGTTCCAGCGCCCGCTCACCGAGCATCACCATGCCGGCACACGGCGAGGACGACCAGCCCTTCTGCGGCGCGCTCACCAGCACATCCACCCCCATCTGCTGCATGTCTACCCAGACGGCCCCGGAGGCTACGCAATCAAGTACAAAGAGTCCGTCCACCTCACGCGTTGCTTCCGCAATAGCTGCGATGTACTCATCCGGAAGCAGTATCCCGGCGGAAGTCTCAACGTGCGGCGCAAAGACGACCGCCGGCTTCTTGCTCTTGATCGCGGTTGTAATTTCATCAAGCGGCGCCGGAGTCCACGCGGCGTGCCGCTCATCGGCTATCCGGCGTGCTTGGAGCACCGTCTGCTCGCCGCCGATCCCGGCGGCATCGAGGATCTGCGTCCAGCGAAAACTGAATAACCCGTTTCTAACGATAAGGCAGGACGCGCCGCCGGCGAACTGCCGGGCCACCGCCTCCATGGCGAAGGTTCCGCCGCCGGGAACGAGCACCACCTTGTGCGCGTGGTAGACCTGCTTCAGCGACGCACTGATGTCGCGCATAACGGTCTGGAACCGCTGCGACATGTGATTGAGCGAACGATCGGTGAAGACCACCGAGTACTCGAGCAGACCATCGGGATCTACGGTTGCATTGAGACCTGGCATGAGAAACCCCCTGGCATTGTATTGTGTCATTGTACCACGGGACGCGCGCGGCGTGAATGTGTGGTTTGCGGGCGTGGCGTGGCATGGTGGCTCGCATCAAGCAGCGAACTCTCGCTAGCAGGGAAAAGTCGCTCCTAGCCTTTTCGCTTGAAATCTGCTCGCATTGGTTGCAGTTTTCAAGGCATTTGGCGAGCCCGCGTTTGTTAGCGGCAACGGTGGACCGGGTCTTGGGAACAACGGCGGACTTCACGGCAGCCGTCGCGTTGACCAACACGCCCATCTCCCTCGATACCGAGCTGATTGCCGAGCTGAGGCAGGCGTTCACCGAACGGCAAATTGTTATTCTGGCCACCACCGTGGGACAGGTGAACTACTGGACGTGAGTGATTCAAGGACTGGGAGTGCCCCGGCAGGCTTCTCCGCCGAGCCGTTGTGATGGTCAGTGTGACTGGAGGTCGGTTTTCTTGCGCTCGAACTCTTCGCGGTCGATCTCGCCTTTTGCGTAGCGCTCCCTGAGGATATCCACCGGGTCGCGGTGCGAAGCGGCCCCCGTCCCTTCCGCGCGTGTCCTGGCGATCAGAAACCGAATCAGCACCACAAGTCCTACAACTATGAGTATCCAGAAAAGGATCATTGCGATTCCTCCAATCCATCCCCATGCGCCCATCTGCGATCCATATCCATACCAACCATGCATTGCTCTCTCTCCTTCTACAAAAAGTGTACCGCCTGTGACAGGCTTCGAATACTGTGAATCTACCGGCCAATTGTGAATGGGGAGTGAACCGAGCCCACTTTGTTTGTGAAGCGCCGCAGGGGGCCACCCGGGGCTGAACTCACCGCAGATCGAGCGGATTCCCTGATGTCCCCGGCGCGTTAAGATAGTATCTTAGGCGGCATGGTAGTGCTGCTTGCGCCGTCGAAGACGCTGGACTTCGAGGCAACTCCACGGACGACAAAGACCAGTGTGCCGCAATTTGAGGCGCAGGCGGAGGAGCTGGCGGCTGCTCTGCACAATATGGGTGCCGACGGGATCGGCCGGCTGCTGAAGATTAGCGGCGAGTTGGCGCGCCGGAATGCGGAGCGGTATGCGGCGTGGGCCGATGGTTCTGCGCCGCGGCTGCAGGCACTCTACGCATACACCGGTGAGGTGTATCGAGGACTCGCCGCCGCGGAACTGCCGGCCGCGGACGCGATCTACGCGCAGAATCACCTGCGCATTCTCAGCGGGCTCTACGGCGTGGTGCGGCCGCTCGACCTGATCCGGCCCTATCGTCTGGAGATGGGCAGCGCGCTGCAGGTGGGTGGGGCGACATCACTCTACGACTACTGGGGCGATGCGCCGACCGAGGCGCTGCGTGAAGCGCTGAGCGGGCAGCCCAACCAGGACATCGTCAACCTCGCCTCGCAGGAGTATGCCCGGGTGCTCAAGCGCAAGCGGCTGCCGGGGCGGTTTGTCACGCCGGAGTTTCGCGAGCGGCGTGGCGATGCGTACAAAGTGGTCACGGTCTACGCCAAGAACGCCCGCGGACGCATGGCGCACTGGATCATCCGCAACCGAATTGACTCACCGGACGAGCTCAGCGGTTTCCGCGAGGACGGCTACCGGTTTTGCCACGAGTTGTCGCGGCCGGACGCGCCGGTGTTCGTACGGTAGCCATTCTTCCGGCCGGGCGACGCAGGGGCGACGGATGGCAGCGGAAGCTCCACGCGGATGCGGGTGCCCACGCCGGCGACGCTGTCGCGCGTAACCGTGCCCCGGTGTTGCTCGGCCAGCCCCTCAATCAGCTGCAGACCAAACCCGGGAGAAGCATCGGTTTGCGGACCGCTCTCTACGCCCACGCCGTCATCAGTCACCACCAGTGCAACATGACCGCTGCCCGCCGTTTGCAGGGACACGGCAAGGCTCCCCTGGCGCCCATTGGGAAAGGCGTGCTTGAAGGCGTTGGTCAGAAGTTCGTTCACGATCAGGCCAATGGATGAGGCCGTTCGCGAGTCGGCACAGACGGCGTCGTACTCCTGGGTCACATTGAGACGGCAAGCCTCAGGTTGGGAATCCACAATCGACGATACCAGGGTCCGCAGGTAATCATCGAGGCGGACCTCGTCCGTCCCGCTCTGGTGCAGGATGTCGTAGAGCCGCGAAAGAACGGTGACCCGACCACCAATGCTGTCCAGCGCGCGATGGGTGGCCGGCTCAGCCACGAGATCGCGCTCAAGACTGATCAGAGAGGCGATGGTTGCCATTGAGTTCTTGACGCGGTGACGGAGCTCCAGCAGAAGATTTTCCCGTTCGCGCACGGCAGCGGCCAGGGCACTTCTTTGCCGGCCGCGGAGGATCCGGTTCACCAACAGCCGGCCGAGCAGGGCAGTGACAACCGGGAAGAGACCCAGAAACGGGATGCTGATGGAACGGGCGGCGCTCCATATCGCTTCACGTGGCAAAAGCACGGTGAGTGAGACCATACCCACGTGGACCACAAACCCGAAGAGCCAGAGTCGAAAGAAGGTGAGCGACGCGAGCGGTGTCTTCCGGTTCTGAAGAACTCGGCGCCAGATCACGCCGAGCCCCACTGAAGCCGCGATTGTCGCGATACCCATGGCAACACCGCTGCCTCCGAGCCAGATGCGGTACACGGCCGCCATAAACCCGGCGATGCCGCCGGCCACCGCACCAAAGAACAGGCCGGCAAGGCTGAGCAGAATTGACCGGGAATCAAAGATGATACCGTCCTGCATCGCCCACGGAGTTGCGATTGCTGCGATACACATCAGCCCGAGGAGGACGCCCACGGGCACCTGGCTGTAGACTACCTCGCCGGGACGCCATTTTTCGCTCACCAGGTCAAACAGGACGGCAATTGCGAGAAGAAGAGAAGCGTTGTGGATGAGGGAGACTACCGTATCAATGT
>PWMO01000104.1 GCA_003558175.1 Spirochaetaceae bacterium | reverse complement strand
GATGGCGCTGGCGTGGAGCCTGCGTGACAGCCGCGTCACCACGGCACTCATCGGCGCCAGCCGCGTGGAGCAGATCGAAGAGAACGTCAAGGCGCTCGACAATCGCGAGTTCGCGGCCGACGAGCTGAAAGAGATCGACAAGCACGCCACCGAATCCGGCATCAACCTGTGGGCCGCCTCCAGTAACGCCGGCTGAGTGCGCTTGACAGCAGGCGACGCCGGGCATAGAGTCAATGTGGACCTGACGTGGAACCACGCAGCAGGTGCAAGACCCGCATCCCATGACCGCAGGTGGAACGACATGACAGATTCGCAATGGCAGGAACTCCTCGACGTTGTCAACGGAACCGGCAGTGGTCCCACCGCGGGCTTCATTATTGACAGCCCGTGGCTTCCCAACTGGTATGGCATTTCGATTCTCGATTACCTCGGCTCGGATGAGCTCTGGTTTGAGGCCAACATCAAAGCGCAGCAGACGTTCCCGCAATGCCTTTTTCTGCCCGGCTTCTGGTCTGAGTTCGGCATGTGCACCGAGCCATCGGCCTTCGGAGTGCGTTGTCTCTATCCGCAGAACGACTTCCCCACGCCGCTGGCCGACGCCGCAATTCTGGAGCGGCTCGATTCGTTCAGCAGTCCGGATCCGCGGCAGGCGGGAATGTTGCCGTTTGTGATCGCACGGCAGCGGCGGATGCACGATCGCATCAGGCGTGCGGGACACGACATCCGCATTGCGGTGGCGCGAGGGCCGCTCAATATCGCCGCCTACCTCGTAACCGCTACCGAGTTTCTGATCACGCTCAAGCTCGAACCGGAGAAAGCGCACCGGCTGCTGAAGGTCATCACCGACTTCCTGCAAGACTGGATCGGCTATCAGCTGGAGTGCTTTCCCTCGATCGACGGCGTCTTCCTGCTGGACGATATCGTGGGGTTCCTGGGTGAGGAAGACTTCCTGGAGTTTGCGTTCCCGTATCTGGAGCGGCTCTTTAACGGTTTCCCGGTTTCACTGCGCATGTTCCACAACGACGCTGAATGCAAGGTGTCGACTCCGCACCTCGAGCGAATGGGCGTGAACCTGTACAACTTCGGTACGGATCTTTCGTTCAATCAGGTGCGCGAGCGGGTGGGTGAGAACGTGGCGCTGATGGGGAGCATTCCACCGCGCGATGCGCTGGCCTCCGCAACCCCGGAGCTCGTGCGACAGGCAATTGCCGATCAGATTGCTGCCGCCCCGTCGCTGCGGCGGACGGTGCTTTCGTGCGGCGGCGGCATGCCTCCGGGCGTCACAACGGAGAACATCAACGCGTTTCTGTCGGGTGCCGGGATCAAGCAGGCCTGACCCGGGCGCTATCAGGCACAAAAAAACCGCCGCAGCACGGTTGAACCCCGGCTCGGCGGTTGCTGGTTGGCCCATTGTCAACGGGCCGTTGCCGCCCGTCACAGACAATCGGGAACGGGCAATAGCTATAGTCGCGGCGATTGATCAGCTGACGATAATTGCTTCAACCGGACAGTCGGCCGCGGTTTCTTGCACCGCGTCCTGCAGCTCCGCCGGCACATCTTCTTTGATCACTTCAGCGACTTCGTCGCCCATCTCGAAAACCTCGGGCACCGCATCGGTACACAACTCGCACGCAGTACAGAGATCGGCATCAATCTTGACCTTCATAGCACACTCCTTAGACATGGTTAGAGAACCAAGGTGTTTCTGGATTACGGCTTCAGTCTACGTCAATCGCGGAACCCTGTCAAGGAAAGACATAAACCGTCAAGATCGGGTAAAATCCGTTGCGGAACCGGTGCAGGTTGCGCCGGTCAGGAGCAAGCATGCAGAAGACCCGGGTTCTGGTAATATGTGTTCACAACAGCGCACGAAGTCAGATGGCTGAGGAGTACATCCGTTCGCTCGGAGGCGATCGCGTTGAAGTGGAGAGCGCGGGCCTCGAGCCGGGTACGTTGAATCCGGTGGTGGTTGAGCTCCTCAAGCGCGACGGGATAGACATCAGCGGCAAACGGACCCGGAGCGTCTTTGATCTGCACGCTGCCGGAGAGTCATACGACTACGTCATCGCGGTCTGCAGTCCCGAGGCCAAAGAACGCTGTCCGCTCTTCCCGGCGGAGAAGGAGCGGCTGCACTGGCCGTTCCCGGATCCTTCAGCCGTAGACGGTTCATTTGAAGAGAAGCTGGCGGCGGTAGCGCCGATACGCGACCGGATCAAGACGGCGTGCAGCGATTTTGTCGATCGATACGTTGGCCGGGATAACTGACTTCTTCAACAGGGATAGTCTTCTTTTTCGAACGGAGCCGATGTGCAACCAGTGAATGAGCCGGAACCTCGCCGTAGTGACTTCGCGGTTATTGAGCCGTGGAAGCTTGCGGTCAGGACCATCGTGCTGCTCGGAGCGCTGTTCGGGCTTGCGGCACTGTTCGTGCTGTTTGAACTGCCGCTGGAAGAGTTTGCCGAATGGGCGGCACAGCGGGCCGGGCTGCCTGGCGTGTTCATCTTTGTCTGGTTTGTTGACACCTTCATCGTTCCGGCATCGCTGGACCTTGTCTTTCCGGTCACGTTGCGCTGGTCGCCGATACCGCTGCTCTCCGTGATGAGCGCCGCGTCGGTGCTCGGCGGTATCTGCGGTTACTGGATTGGGCGCAACCTCTACCGGCTGCGCTTCGTCCAGCGCACCGTCGCCGGCTACCGCAGACGGGCCGAGCATATCATCGAGCGGTTTGGAGTCTGGGGCGTGGTTCTGGCCGGGCTGACTCCGATTCCGTTTTCTACCGTTTCGTGGATTGCCGGGATGGTGCGTATGCCGGTTGGACTTTATGCCCTGGCCGCCCTTTCACGCATCCCAAGAATTGTCGGCTACTGGGCGCTGATGCGCGCCGGAGTACAACTGCTGCAGTAGTGCGCGGAACGCCCTTACGCTGGATGACGCCCTTACTCTGAATGGCCGTCGGCAAATCGATAGAGCAGCGCGATCTCGTCGGCCCAGAGACCCGGATCGATTGTCTCGAGAACCAGCGGCATGTCATCGAGGCGCGGGTCCTGCATGATGTGGCGGAAGGCTTCGCGGCCAATGGTGCCCTCGCCGATGCTGTGATGGCGGTCTTTGCGGCTGCCGAGCTCCACCTTGGCGTCATTGACGTGTACGCCGCGCAGGTAGCGCAGCCCAATCACGGAGTCAAACTCGTCCATCATTGCGTTCCACCCCTCGGCGGTCCTGATGTCGTGCCCGGCGGCAAACACGTGGCAGGTGTCGATGCAGACGCCGACCCGCGAGCGGTCCTGGACACCGGCAATGATATCGGCTATGTGCTGGAACCGGTAGCCGACGTTGGAACCCTGCCCCGCTGTTGTCTCAATGATCAGCGAGGTTTGCGCCGCCGGACCGTCGGCGGTAGCCTTGAGAACTTCATTCATCCCGCGGGCGATGAGTTCGAGGCACTCGCTCTCTTTCAGCTCGTTGAGATGCGCTCCGGGGTGAAAGTTCACGCCCGGCAGGCCGAGCAGTCCGGCGCGCAGCAGCTCGTCTTCCAGAGCGGCGAGGCTTTTGAGGCGAGTTTCTTCCTTCGGACTGCCGATGTTAATCAGGTAGCTGTCGTGGGGGAGCACGTGGCGTGCTTCGATGCCTGAGTTTTGCAGATTGTGAGCGAAGGCGTCGATGCTCTCCTGTGACAGCGGCCTGGCGTTCCACTGCCGTTGATTCTTGGTGAAGAGCGCGAACGCACGCGCGCCGATCTCCTGCGCGTTTACCGGGGCGTTCTCAACGCCACCGGCGGCGCTCACGTGGGCTCCGATGTACTTCACCGCTCTGCCTCCCTGGCTGGTTTGCTATGGACAGAATTTCATGATAAGTTCTGTCGTGTGTTTTGTGTAGCCTGCGCAGTTCCTTCCGGAGTTCGTGCGCCGTGAAACAGACTATGCGGTTGCCGCCTTCCGAGTCAATCCTGTACCGGCTGCTGGCAGTGGTGGCGCTGGCGGTGCTGCCGGCGCTGGTTGTGCTGCTCTGGGCGGGCGCAGAGCTTCGTCGCACCGCCACGGACTCGGTCCTGGAAGAAGCGAGACGATCTCTCCACGCGACGGTCCACAACCAGCAACTGGTCTTCGAGCGCACGGAACAGATGCTGCAGAGTGTCGCCATCTGGCCCTCCATTGAAGAGCGCAACACCGAACGGCTGAACGAGTTGCTGGCCAGTCTGATCGAACGCAACGACATCTATTTGAACGTCCTCATTGCGGATCGTGATGGAATGATCATCGCTTCCGGTGTGCCGGTGGATCACTATTCAGTCGCCGATCGCGATTACTACCGCGAAGTGACGCGTAGCGGAAGATTTGCGGTTGGCTCCTTTGTCATCAGCCGATCAACCGGTCTGCCGGCGGTGCCGTTTGCCCTGCCGGTGTATGATAGCCGGGGCGAGCTTGACGTGGTACTGATCGCCTCCTACCAGGTAGAGCGGTACGGAGAACAGATGTCTGCCGACCTGATCCCCGTCGGATGGAGTGCCGAGATCATTGACCGGAACGGGATCTTTCTGTTTCGGTACACACGGTCAAAGAGTAACAATCGAGCAGATGCTGCGGTGAGCGGCAATCAGACGGCAGCTGTGCCGGGGACGGCGGGCCTCGGAGAAACCGCTCCGCCGGCACTGCTGGAGCTGCTGCAATCGGACTCAGCGTACGTCGGCCCCTACGTCGAGAGTGACGGCAGCGCCTACCACATCGTAGCGGAGGCGTATACGCTTCCCGGAAGCGCCGAACCGGAGTCCTACGTCCTGGTTCGCATACCCGCCGCGATGCTCGAAGCTCCGGTTCGAGGTGTCGTTCGGCGTGTGGTTGTGCTGAGCTCGCTGTCAATCCTGATTGCTTTTGTGGTCACCCTCACGCTCGGCAAGCGGTGGATCGTGAACCAGCTGCGGCGGCTCGCCGCGGCAGCGGAGGCGCTCGCTGCGGGCGAACTCTC
>PWMO01000020.1 GCA_003558175.1 Spirochaetaceae bacterium | reverse complement strand
ATCGTCACCAAGGCAATCATCAAGCTGATTGGGCTGCCCACCGCGAAGGCCGACCTGCTTGTTCTCTTTGAGGGACCGAAGGAAGCAATCGATGTCGTGCCGGTGATCATGTCTCACGGCATTACTCCAACCAGCATCGAGTTCATGGACAAGCTGTCGGTTGAAACAAGCTGCCGCTATCTCAACGAAAGCCTGCCCTACCAGGACGCCGGCGCGATGCTGCTGATAGAGGTCGACGGAACCAGTGCCGAGCAGGTGGAATCCGACATGATGGCGGTAGGAGAACTGTGCGAACAGCACGGCGCGATAGAGGTCTACGTTGCCGAGGATCACAACACCATGGAGCGGATCTGGAGCGTGCGGCGCAACATCGCCGAAGCGTTCAAGGTAGACAGCCCGGTCCAGAGCCTGGAAGACATCGTGGTTCCGATGGCCGCCATCCCCGAGGTGATCCCCGAGCTGGAACGAATCAGCGCCACGTACGGGATGCGCATTCCGTGTTACGGCCACGCCGGAGACGGCAACCTCCACGCTACGCTGGTCAAGGATCCTGACACCTCGATGCACGAGTGGCACGAGAACGAGCAGAATGCGCTGCGCGAGTTGTACGCGGTCACGCGCCGCCTCGGCGGAAAGATCAGCGGTGAACACGGCATTGGCGTAAAGCGCAAACGTTTCCTGGCCGAGAACATCGACCCGATCGAGCTTGGCCTCATGCGGGCGATCAAGCGAGCCTGGGATCCCAACAACATCATGAATCCAGGCAAGATTTTTGATCTGCCGTAATCGACGGAGGCGGCATACATGCATACCACGGTTGAGTTGAAGTATGGCGCGCGGCGGCTGTCGGTTGACCTGCCGCGCAGCGCGGGGTTCCTCGGAGTGCTGACGCCCGGCCGGCAGCCGCCGCTTGACGATGCGGCCGCCGCGGTAGCCGATAGCCTGGCTCAGCCAATCGAGAGCCGGCCGCTTGCAGAAATTGCGGCGGGGTGCAAGACCGCGTGCATTGTCATCAGTGACAACACCCGCCCGGTGCCCAATCGCCTGCTGCTGCCTCCAATTCTGGATACCGTGCGGCACGCCGGTCTGCGCGAGACCGACATCACCATTCTGATTGCCACCGGTATTCACCGTCCAAACGAGGGAGACGAACTGCTCCGGCTGGTCGGCCCGGAGATAGCCGCGCGGTACCGCGTCGAAAACCACTTCTCACGGCGCGCAGAAGACCTGGAAACCGTCGGGACGATCATGGGCTCCGTGCCGGTATTGGTGAACCGCCGCTACCTGCAATCGGAGCTGAAGATCCTCACCGGCTTTATTGAGCCTCACATGTGGGCCGGCTACTCCGGCGGTCGCAAATCGATCCTGCCCGGCATCTCCAGCGTGAAGACACTCGAGTACATGCACGGCCCGGAGATGATCGCGCATCCGGACGTGGTCTACGGCAAGCTCGAGGGAAACCCGTTCCATGAGGCGGGGCTGCAGATCATGGACACCGTTGGTGCCGACTTCATCGTGAACGTCACCCTCGATACCGAGAAACGGGTAACGGGCGTATACAGCGGTCATCCGGTGGAGGCTCACCTTGCGGGCTGCCGTGAGCTGCGGCCGTACAGCACCGTCTTTGTCGACCAGCCGCTTGACTTTGTGGTGACCACCAACGGAGGCGCACCGCTCGATGTGAACCTCTACCAGACGTCCAAAGGAATTGCGGGCGTAGCGCCGGTGGTCAAGCCGGGCGGCGATATCGTGGTGGCGTCAGAGTGCGGCGAAGGGTTGGGCAGCGACGAGTTCGTCCAGGCGCTGAATGAGTTTACCAGCCCGGATGAATGGCTGGCGCGCGCGTTGCGACGCGAGTTCAGCTACCCCGACCAGTGGTGCGCACAGGAGATCTTCAAGTGGATGCGGGAGCGCACGATTCATCTTTACTGTGACGGTATCAGCGCGGAATGGCAACGGAAGTACGGTCTCGTTCCGTGCGCCTCGGTCGGCGACACGGTTACCAGTCTGCTCGCGAAGCACGGAGCCGATGCGCGCTGGGCGGCGGTCCCTGACGGCCCGTACCTGATACTTCAGGCGCGCTGAGCCGAACAGACCGGTGGAACAGACAACCGCTTATGAGGAGACGTGATGAATCTTGAGCAGCAGCTGTGCGAAATCTTTGGGCCGGACGCGTGCATCACGGAAGGGAAGCGCCTCGAACGCTACCGGATTGACCAGGTGGGTGACGAGGCGTACGCGCAGCTGCCGGCCGCGGTCGTCTTTCCGACGCACACCGAGCAGGTTGTCCGGCTGATGCGATGGGCCAACCAGACCGGAACCGCGGTTACGCCGCGCGGCGGCGGTACCGGCCTGGCCGGCGGCGCCATTCCGGTGGCCGGCGGCGTGGTGTGCAGCTTCGAGCGAATGGACCAGATCATCGAGATCGACACTGAGAACCTCATGGTGGTGACCCAACCGGGAGTGGTGACCAGCCGGCTCGATGCAGCGTTGCAGCCGCACGGGCTGTTTTTTGCCGGGTATCCGATGAGCGAGGACATCTGCTGCGTCGGCGGCAACGTTGCCGAAAACGCCGGAGGCGGCCGTGCAGTCAAGTACGGCACCACCGCAAGCTATGTGCTCGGCGCCGAGGTGGTGACGCCAACCGGCGAGATTCTCAGGCTCGGCGGCAAGCGTCTCAAGGACGTGACCGGTTACAACCTGCTGCAGCTGATGATTGGTTCGGAGGGCACGCTCGGGCTGTTCACCGAGCTCACCATCCGGGTGATCCCTCGCCCGGTGGCCCGAGCGGTGCTGTTTGCCGGCTTCCCTGACAGCCGGAGTGCCGTCGAGTGCGTCACCGAGCTCAAGCGCATCTCCGCGCTGTCGTCGGTTGAGTTCATCGACGGGCGCACGACACGCGCGACCAATGCGGATCTTCCGGCAAGCGACCGCTGCCGGCTGCCCGATAGCGCAGACGCGTTTCTGCTCATAGAAGTTGACGAGACCGATGCCGCGCAGTTATCGCACGTGGTGGACGCCGCGGAGCGGGCCGTTGTCGCAGCCGGCGGCGCGGTAGTGCTGCGCGGGTCCGAGCCGCGGTCCAGCGAGCGGGCGTGGAAGCTCCGCAAGGCGGTCCCGTGGTGGACCAAGCGCGTGGCCGGCAGATGGCACTCCATGGAGGACGTGGTGGTGCCGCCGGCGCAGGTTCCCGCCCTGGTAGCATATGCCGACCGCTTGCGCACGCGCTACGCCACGCCGGTTGCCGTCTTCGGTCATGCCGGTGACGGCAACTTCCACATTACGCCGATGAAGGCGCAATCGATGTCGGAGGAGCAGTGGAGCTCGGTCATTCCGCAGCTGCTTTCGGAACTGTACCTGACGGTCCACCAACTGGGCGGAACGATCAGCGGGGAGCACGGAATCGGGCGCAAGCGCACCCGCTACCTCGACATCGTGCTCTCGGAGTCTGAACGCTCGGTGATGCGCCGGATCAAGCACGCACTCGATCCAAACGGGGTACTCAACCCGGGAGTGGCGCTCGACGAGGGCTGAGTATGCATGATACCCTTGCGCACTCCCGGAGGTCACGCATACCCATGAAACGCAAAGCAACCAAGCGCAAGGAGCAGGCCAGGCAGACCAGGGCAGCAATCATTGCACAGGCCCAGCGACTCTTCCGCGAACGGGGCTTTGACGCGGTGACCATCGAGGACATAACTGAAGCCGCCGGGGTGGCGCGAGGCAGTTTCTACACCTACTTCAAGAACAAGAGCGACATTATCGTCGCCGAGTTTCTGGAGATAGACGACTACTACCGCCACTACGCTTCGTACCTGTCGCGCTATCACACCGCTTCCGAAAAGCTGCTCGCCTTCACGAGGGCCCAGATGCGCTATGTTCGCGACACCACCGGGAACGAGAACCTCAAAGTGCTCTACGCCAACCAGACCATCGAACCCGGGTCGCTGAAGATCATCAATAACCGTGACCGATTCTGGTATCATCTTATCCGCGACACCATTGCCGAAGGTCAGTCGAGCGGCGAGATTCGCACCGATATCACGGCCGACAGGCTTGCCGACTGGTTTAACCGTTCGATGCGCGGCCTCTTTCTCGACTGGTGTATATCCAGCGGTGAGGAGTTCGACCTCATAGAAGAGGGCCTGCATTACTGCCGCCAATGGGTGCTGCCGGCACTCCGTTCAGACTCGAGGAGTAGCGGCTCTGACTCAAAGAGTAGCGCGGAGAGACAGGCCGCGGAAGCGAGGAGGGAGAGCGATGCAGGCGAGAGTGGAACTGTTTTCTGACTCGATTTGCGAAGTGGCGGAAAGCCCCTTCTGGCACAACGACGCGCTGTGGTGGGTCGACGTGAACCCCGGCGTACTCTATCGATGCAGCGAAGCACACGGAATCATCGACACATGGCAGCTCGGAGACCGCACAGGCGCCGTCGTTCCCGTCCCCGAATCTCCGCGCGCGTTTTACGCAGCACAGCAGGGCGGTATTCATCAACTGCTGATCGACGGGGCCGACTGTTCACTCACACTGATTGTCGACCCGGAGCCGCATCTGCCCAACAATCGATTCAACGACGGCAAACTCGATTCGCGAGGCCGTCTCTGGGCCGGCACCATGAGCATCTCGCTCGATCCGGAGCAGGGAGCGTTGTACAAACTTGAAGACCGGAAAAGCATCACCAAAGCGGTCGATGCAGTGACGCTGTCGAACGGGCTTGCCTGGTCACCCGATGACACGGCCTTCTATTATATTGATACCACAACGCGACGGATAGACATCTTCGATTTTGACGCGGCGGCCGGCTCGATATCAAACCGGCGCTGCCTGAGAAGATGCGAAGAAGATTGGGGAAACCCTGACGGCATGACCGTCGATTCCCGGGGGTTCCTATGGGTTGCATTCTGGGGCGGCTCCTGCGTTCGATGCATCAGTCCGGCTGACGGCAGCGTGCAAAACGTGATACGGCTTCCCTGCCCCAACGTCACGTCCTGCTGCT
>PWMO01000512.1 GCA_003558175.1 Spirochaetaceae bacterium | reverse complement strand
TCCAAACTGTTACGAACCTTGTAAAAGCCGGTGCCTGCACACCGCAGTACCCAATTGCCGTCGTGAGAAAACGTGGCGTACAGCGCAGAACCGTTTCCCTTGCGCTGGATCATCGTTCGCTTCGGCCATTCGCCTCCCTGGGCATCAACCAACACAGCGGCAAAGCGGGTGTCATCAGCGGCATCGAACTCGATTACCGTTCTATCCCCAACCGACGTGATGCGTGTCACACCGTCGAATGGAGCGAGGTTCGCGGCAAGAGACGCTCCGCGGCCGCCGCAGCGGAAGCACCCCGGCTCACAAGCTGCTTCAAGCGGCTTTGCAGGCTCCAGTAAACCCTGAAGCGCGGTACGCCTGGCTGGAAGTAAGATGAGCTAATGTCGGGTCTTTGCTGTTGCTTCTCTCCGCTGGAACCAACTATGCTAATATCAGGGCTAAACAGATGAAAACGTGTGTTGATGACGCTGCTATTCAAAATGCTCTTATGCAGGCTTTCGCTATCGTTGAAAACGTAGGAGTAGTCTTCGAAAACGAAAACGGAGGTGATCGGTATAATGCGATTGCCCGGCGGGGCGCCCCTGTAGAGGGTAACAGGATTTTTTTCCCTCGCCACCTGCTGGAAGAGGCCCTCGAAACCACTCCCAAAACGGATTACAGCGCCCCTGCGCAAAAGAGAGTTTTCGCCGCCAACCCTTTCGGCAACGCACCGTTCATCCTGGATGACGAGACCGGAGAGACCCGACGCTGCGAAATCGCGGACGCGGTACAACTCTACAAGGTAGGTGAAACATCGGCACTTTACGAGTGCGCCAATCCCGGCTGTAGCGACCCGGTTGACAATGATGCCCCGGACAAGTTTATCGCCCAGGTGGCCATGGCGTTAAGATACTCCGCAAAATATCCCTCCATTGGTCTACGCGCCACCGGCGGCAGTGCCGCAAATGGTGACGTCTATAGCAGCGCCCGCCGAGCATTCCTCTTAGTTCGCGAATTCCACGACGTCTGGGATAGACCGGTGATGACTCAGTCGGTCTGTCCGAATCCGCCCCTGGCCTATGACCGGGAATGCCTGGACAATCTCCGTGCGGCCATTGATGAGCAACAGGCCGTATCGCTTGTTCCCTGCTCTCTGGGCTACATGACCGGGCCGGAGAGCATTATGGGGCTGGTTGTCCATGATTTTGCCATGTCACTTGCCGGGCTGGCCTTTATTCAGCTTACCGCGCCGGGCCATCCCACCTCGTTCAGCAGTTCCTCCACCATCAGCAATATCCAGACCATGCAACCCAATTTCGGCAGTGCTGAAGCCGTTTTCGTCCAGGGTATCTTTTATGAGCTATGCAGAGCCTTAAAACTACCCTGCGTTGTTTCCGGTACTTATGGTGACGGCACCGCAGTTGATTATCAGGCGGGAATGGAATCGGTGCTGACAACGATGCTTCCCTTCAGCGTGACTGAGGTAAACGAGGTATGCTGTTATCCAGGACTGTTGGCCGGCTTTGCCTGCGGCAGCTTCCATAAGGCAATTCTGGATGAAGAAACAATGAACTATGCCAACCGGATGCTGAGGGGAGTTGATCCTACCGTCGACCATCGGCTGCAGGAACAGCTTGTAGAAGGACGCGATGCCGGCAGTTTTCTCTACACCGGCTCCATGGATATCTACCGGCGGGACAACTACCTGACCAGGATCTTCAATAAGCGCGGCATTGCTCAGGCCGGTACTGAAGAGTCGCTACATCTGGGCCAACAGGTTCAGCAGGTTATCGAGGACAGACTCGCTGTCTACAAATCACCGGAACGCAGTGCCGCTCAGAGGAAACTCCTGCAGGCCTACCTGCCGTCGCAATGCCGTTACCAGTAAGCTCTGGCGAGAGGGTTTGGTCCGGCGCGTCTCCACATAACGTTCAGGTTAACCCGTCGCTATGTGGCGTCATGCGGTGGATGGTATCGGCTCCATTGCGCAACTTCGCGCACGCGGACGTGCACGAACGCCGGTACGCGTCGTCCGAGCTGTCGTGAAGACTCACTACCGTGATCGTGTTACGATCGACCTTCATACGCGTACAGAGTACCACCAACGAAACCGCGGAACAAGCAAACGCGTTACCTCAGAGCGCGTTGTCACAGACAGGTCACGGCGAGCTGCATGCGGGTGGCAACGTCTGCGAGGCGGCGGTCAAGCGTCAAGAGGGTGCCGCCGGTGAGCTCCGCCACGGCGACATACGCGGCGTCATGCGCCGTGAGGGTGTGGCCAATCCCCAGGTGAAAGAGGTGTGCCGCGGTTGCCGGCCCGGGTGGTTCATGGGTCACCCGCGGAAGGAGGCGCAATGCGCCAAGCGCTTCCCGGGCCTCGGCGGCCGACAGCACTCCGCGCCTGACCGCGGTGAGCAGTACGTTGGTTGACTCGTACCACCAGAGGGCCGGCACGGTGACTTCGGCATCCTGTGGCAGTGCTTCGAGCCATTGCGACACCGCCGCCGACTTCTGATCTGGAAGCACCAGCGCCAGCGCCGCTGAGCAGTCAAGAATGACGCGCGTCACCGCTCGCGGTCCTCACGGACCCAAGCGGCAACGTCTACGACGTTCCCACGCTGCACCAGCCGCTCTCGCAACGCCGCACACGCGGCAAGCGCGGCATTGCGCTGCGAATCTGCCGATTGCACCGGCCGCAGCTCCGCCGCCGGCTTGCCACGCCGGGTTATGACAAACGTTTCTCCCCGTTCTACTCGCTCCAGGTAAGCGGCGAGGTGAGTCTTGGCGTCAAAACTGCCCACGGTCTTGCCCACGCTCTGTTTCATACAACCAGTTTACCCAACCAGTTGTTATATGTCAAGCGAATTGCGGAGTCCCGGCCAGGAACGGCGGACTACCGACGCAGACCGGCAGCGGAACGATTTCCGTGCGCAGGCCGGCAAAGCCGGGAAAACGCACCAACTTTGAGGTATCCTCAGACCAAGAGTCACGTGAAACACGCGGTCGGCAGAACAGTGTTCGGACTTCGGAGATGGCCGCCGAAGGGAGGAACAACCGATGAGTGAAGAGCTCGAGCGTTACCGGGCTGAACGGCCTCAGCGGCCCAGGGGCTTGCAGGTTCCGGAGGGCTTTGGCTATATCCACTACAAAGCCTACCTCTACCTGAAGTTCGGCCCGGAGGGCTATCGCGAGAGAGACGCGCTGCAGATGCCGCCGGTGGCTTGGCCGCTGGCCACGCTGCATGCAGTTGAGCACGGCTGTCGGCAGCTTTCCTACTGGCGCGGGCTCAGCGCCGACACGCCGCTTGAAGGCATCGGCATCGACGGATTCTATCGGCTCGTTGGGATGTTCCATTTCCGCGTCGAACAACAGTCACTGCTGGATACCGATGACGACGGCTTCTTCACCGACGAGATGAGCATCAGGCATATCGTCAACGGCAACGTGATTACGCTGTATAACAGAGTGCCCGCACAGGACGACATCATTCTCTGACTGCCCGGCCGGCACGACGGCTGGCACACGAGAGCCCCGGCAGCGAGCTTCAGCCACTGCTTAGCGTGGACCTCAGCGCGTTGGACTATTTCTGCGCCGTCTGCACCCACGGCGGCACCCCCGGCAAGGTTGGGGCGTATATCAATAACTTTCTCGCTCGCCGCGGCAGTCGTCTCCTCGATGACTACTTTGCTGAACCGCAGCGTGGCGGTCGCAATGGGCGGCCCGGTATTCCAAGGTGGGCGCGAGCGACTGGATGGCGCGAAGACGCCACAGGTGAAAGAACTGCTTGGGGTCAACCTGCGGGCGATCTACAAAAGCACGCGCGACAACCACCGCGAGACGAGGTTGCGTCATGTGGCCCCGCTGCATCGAGTCATGCAGGCAACACGCGGCTGATTTCGTATGCTGTATGCTTGGTGTATAATAGGCGCATGAGCGATTCAATGGAGCCATGGGCTCATTTGCAGGCGCGCCGCGCCGAACTCGAAAACCGTTACGGGATCCGCTCGATCAAAGTATTCGGCAGTCGGGCGAGGGGGGACGCCCGCCCCGACAGTGATCTCGATGTGATCATTGAGGCAGATAAGCCGTACAGATTCGACCTGCTCGGTCTTATTGCCCTCGAGCAAGAGATGAGCGAAGACCTCGGCATCAATGTCGATTTGATGCTGGCCGAGGACCTCAAACCGTCCGTAGCCCACAGAGCAAATATTGAGGCGGTCTCGGTATGAGTTCAAAAGACGTTCGGGAAGTTCTGGCCGACCTCGATCGTAATCTGCGGCTTGCTACGGAGTTCATCGATCAGATGCCTTTCGTCGAGTTTGCGTCAGACTTCCGTACCCAGTATGCGAGATCGTCTCATCCATGGGTACGATAACGTTAACATTGATCTGATTTGGAGCACGGTCCGGAATACTATTCCGGGCGTGCTCAGCCGGGCTGGGTACGCTCTGTGTAGATTATCGCTCTTGCGTGGCGTTGCGCAGCCAGGCCAGCGCGCCGGGGACCGTTCGCCAGGCGTTGCCAAATTCCCCGGCGTAGATGGTTGCTTCGTTTCTGTCGCCCGGAGAGTAGAACGGCGGCAGGTGCATCGGGCGGCCTGAGACGATCATCTGCGCCACGTGCTCGTTGCTTTGCAGCGCTTCGGCAAGCAGGGAGTCGGCCCGCGTACGGTCACCAACGGCGAAAGCGGCCAGCGCGCCGTTCCAGTAGGTTGCCGCCAGCGGCAGCTGTTGCGCGGCAGCGGAGCGGCAGACCGTATCGGCCTGTCTATACCGGCCGCTCTCCAGCAGCGCGGCAACGTAGTAGTCGCGCGCCCGCATGCCGTCTACCGGATCGAGCTCCAGCAGTCGTTCGAACGCCGCAAAGGCTGCGTCATGCTCTTTAAGCTCGTGAAGTATTTCGGCCCGAGTGAAGTGGAGCCGCAACACGTCGCGGAAGAGATGATCCTCCCACGCTGAAGCACCTTCCGGGACGTTGGGCTTCTGCTCGGCGGTAACCTTGAGGCCCAGCTCCGCAATGCGCAACGCGCGTTCCGG
>PWMO01000328.1 GCA_003558175.1 Spirochaetaceae bacterium | reverse complement strand
CGGGCCAGCGGCTGCACCACCGTTTCGGCCGGCATGGCGGAACCGTGCCGGCGCTCCTGGCGCCGGGCATCCGCGGTGGCGGCATCACGGCCCGATCGGCCACTCTCTGCGACATGGGAACGGTGCGTCCGATGATCGCGGCTGACAGGCTCCGACCAGCGACACGCCGACGCCATGTCACCCGCGCACAGCGCCAGGTAGCACTTCTCGACTGCGTGGTCCCGCAGCAGCTGCGAGAAGCGCCGCGCTCCGTGAACGCTCTTGCCAAACAGAATGACGCCCGAGCTGTTGCGGTCGAGACGGTGCAGCGGACCGGGACGGAACGAGAGTGACGCGGTAATCCTGCTCCTGAGATACCGCGCTACCGCCTCGGCGAGCGAGTTCTGGCCGTGTACCAGCGTGCCGCGCCGCTTGTGCAGTGCCAGGATGTGCTCGTTTTCGAGCAGGATTCTGCCTTCGATCAGTACCTGGCTGGCGGGCTCCAGGTGCTGCTCCCCTGAGGCCGTTGAAACGGCGTCCGGCGGGCTGTCCGCATCCGCCTGCGGCTGCCTCGCTTGATGCTGCGGCAGTTGCCGGACGGTGATGCGGTCTCCGGCGTGCACGCGATCGGCCGGCTTGCAGCGTTTGCCGTTGAGACGAATCTGTCCCCCGCGCAGCATGCGATGCAGCTGCGACAGCCCAAGGTCGGGCAGCGCGCGGCGGACGATCTTGTCCAGTCTGCTGCCTGCGTCATTGTCGCCGGCGATCAATTCATGTTCTCCGGGGGGCGGGGTATCTTTCATGTGGTGACGCAGTGCCGGGGTATCATGTTCTGCCGTTTCATATTCTGCCGCCATTGTACACGAACCACTCGGCTTGACAAATGGCCTCATGCATCTACAATCTACTCTGACTATGCAGCCCGGAACAACGGCAGATCTGTATCGCTTCCTATTGAGCCCTGTGTTTCTGTCGGCATCGTTCAGCTGGCTCATCGCTCAACTCCTCAAGGCCGTCATCGAGGCGTTACGCAATCGGGGACGCGGATCGCGTGATTTTGCCGAAACGCTGCTGTGGAAGACAGGGGGCATGCCGTCGAGCCACTCGTCGCTCGTAACGGCGCTGGCTACCTCGATCGGGTTTCGCTATGGCGCCAACAATCCGATGTTCATTCTGTCGCTCTTCTACGGGATCCTGATTATCCGTGACGCGTTGGGCGTCAGGCGCGCGGCCGGGTTGCAGGCGCAAGCGCTCAATCGCCTGGGGATCGAGCTGCAACGGCAACACGGCATAGACTTTGAGCCGGTCAAGGAGGTTCACGGACACACTACCAGCGAGGTGTCCGTTGGAGTGCTGCTTGGTTTCTTTATTGCGGTTGCCTTCAGCATGTTATAGCCGGGTCCGGCACAGTATGAAAAACAGTCACGTGAATCGGCCGCTTGGTCTTCAACTTGCATTGCTCGGTATCGTTTTTCTTCTCTCACTGGCGGTGTACTTCTTGCACCCTTCCGTGCAGCGGCACGGGCGGGTGTGGCAGGGGTACTATCTGCTGCTTGTGGAACGGAATGCTCCGTGCGAACAGATCGTCGAGCGGCTGTCGGACGCCGGCTTTGATCGGCTGGTTGCGGAATGCACCGTGACCGTATCGCTGAACGCGTTCGGTCAGCTGGAGGCTGTTCCGCTTGCGCGTGTCGAGGCTCGACTCGATCCCGTTGATCCCCGCTTCGACCCCTATATACGCAATCTTCATGCGTGGTTCCGTACGGCGGTCGCAGACGAGCCCAAGTCGATCATCTACCTGGCTACCGATGAGAACCCGTGGACGGCGTATCGGCGCGTTGCAGCGGCATTGTCCGGTAGCGGTGTGCAGTGGAGCTTTCCGGAATGGGAACGCCGCGGAGTCCGGGTCTTCGGGCTTGCATTTCTGCTGCTGACGGGAGTCACGGTGATACAGGCGAAGGGCATGCGCCTGGCTGCCGCAGCGGCGGCGCTACCGTGGGTAGGCTGGGTGCTCTTCGGCGGATTGCCGGCCTTCGGTGCGGCGGTTGTCATCTATGCCGCGGTGGCGCTTCTGACGCAGCGTGCGCTGCACGCGCTGCGCAACGGACGCCGAGCCGTGCTCCATCGCGAAAGTGTCGCGCTGTTGCCGCTGCTGCTGATCGTTGTTGTGTCGGTACCCTACGGAGGCTACCTGAGCCGGCTTCCCGTGATCGCGGCTTCAGCCGGATCGTTGTCGGTGCTTCTGTTGCTGCTGCTGTTGCGGCGCGAACGGTACCGCAACACCGAGCACGCCCTTTTCACGCCGGTTCCGCTGCTCTCCGGGCGCGCGCAAGGTCCGTTGAAGGATGTGGCGCTGCTGGTTCCGGCACTGGTTCTGGCGATTATCGCTCCACTGGTTTACGCTGCGGTGCCCAACAGCGAGGTAGCTCCCAGAATTCCGGAACCGGAGCCACTGGTCGCCAGCCGGCACAGTTTCGAGACGCTGGAGCTTATTTCGAACAACATCGTCGGGGGAGGTCCGCCCGGTCTCGCGGAATACGTAGCGCATCGTGCGTTCCAGGAGGCGTTCATGTTCGGCGCGGAATGGGGCTTGCCCAGCGGCGGCGAACGCGTGGTGCGGCACCGGGTGGCCCAGAATGAAGGCCAGCTGGAGCGGACCAACGAAACCATCGTCGAATACACACCGCAGTGGCTCGAGACGGTGTTGAATGACACTGCCGCCACCGGTGTGGAAGCAATTCAGCTCGCACAGCCGAATCCGGCTCGGGTTGTGTTGCGTCAGAAGAGTAGGCTATACTTCCACCGGTCTTTTCTGGCTCGCCACGCTATACTTGTAGCGTTGATTGCGGCGCCGTTGCTGGTCTGCTTTGTCAAACGGGCAGTGCCACGGCGGCGCGGATTGGGTTTGAGATATAGGAGCTATCGGCAACTCGCATGATTTCGCTGTTGAAACGCACGCGCGGTGGGCTAACCCCTGACGACCGGAAGAGTTTTGCACGCACTGAGCCGCTCTGGAACGCCGCGGTGCCGTCCCGCTGTGTAGTCCCCCTGTTGCAGCATGTGGGCAATCCGGCCCAACCGGTGGTCAACGTAGGTGACCGCGTCAGGGAGGGCATGTTGGTTGGACGCGCTTCCGGTGCGATGAGCGCCAACGTGCACGCCCCGCTGCCGGGCGTAATCTCGCAGCAGGTGTCGCTAACCCTCGAGGACGGCAGAAGCTGTGCAGCGTATGTTATTGAGCTTTCCGGCGAATTCGATCGTCTGGGAAAGCAACTGGATCCGATTGACTGGGAACGCAAGTCCGCACGGGAACTGCTGAAGACCATCCGGGAGTGCGGCGTCGTCGGAATGGGCGGGTACGGACAGCCGGTGGATCGCAAGTACAGTGCGCGGCGCGGATCCGGGGTTGATCACCTGATCATCAACGGGGTCGAGAACGAGCCGTATGTCTGCGCCGACTACCGACTCATGATGGAAATGACCGATGGACTGCTCGAAGGGGCCAGGGTGGCTGAACGGATTCTGCGGCCCGAGCGCGTCACGATTGCCGTTCAGGCGCAGCGGACCGATGTACGCAGTCGTCTGCAACGGCGCGTTCGAGAACGGGGGCTTGGGTATTTCGTCCATTCCGTTCCGGCAAAATACCCGCAAGGAGACGAGAAGCTGCTGACTCAGGCGGTAACCGGGCGCGAGGTTCCGGGGGGCGCGTCGCCCTCCGATGTCGGAGTGATCGTATCCAATGTCGCAACGGTGTACGCAATCTACGAGGCGGTTGTGTACGAGAAGCCGGTTGTGGAGCGAGTGATTACGGTTTCAGGGGGAGCTGTCCGGCAACCGGCAAACGTGAAGGCTCGTATCGGCACCTCCGTGCAGGAATTGATTGCCGAGTGCGGCGGTTTGCAGAGCAGGCCGGAGAAGATCGTGCTCGGCGGGCCGATGATGGGACATACAATCAGTGACGTCACGCTGCCGGTAACCAAGCGTACCACGGCAATTCTCGCGTTGACGGCTGAAGAGATCTATAACGGCCCCCGCACGGCTTGCATCCGTTGTGGCCGCTGCGTGCGTTCGTGTCCCGTTGGCCTCGAGCCCACCACGCTGTACAAGATGCTCGATCACGGAGATCAGGCGGCTGCCGTCGCCGCCGGCTTGCTCGATTGTATTGAATGCGGTTGCTGTGGGTTCACCTGCCCGGCGCATCTGCCGCTCGTAGAAACGTTGAAGCGCGGAAAACAGGCGTTGCCGCGACGGAAGGGAACGGCGTGAGCGACTCACGGGAAACACGAATGCAGAGAAGCGGAACCAACGAGCGTACTGAACGCGACGGCAATGGGCGTCCTCGCCTGGTCCGCACGGCCGCACCCCAGTACCACGAGAAGATCGCCACGCACTCGCTGATGTGGACTGCAACACTCGCTCTGCTGCCGGCGGCGGCGTGGGGTGTCTTTGCCTACGGTCCGCGGGCGTTGCTGGTATTGCTGCTGGCGGCTGTCTCGGCCGTGACTGCTGAAGCGCTCATTGCGCGATCTCGTGTTACGCTCGCCGACGGGAGTGCGCTGCTGACCGGACTCCTTCTGGGGATGATGATGCCGCCGGCGGTTCCATTGTTTGTCGTGGTGGCGGCGACTCTTTTTGCGATCGGGGTGGTGAAGTGGACGTTCGGTGGGTTGGGTGGCAACTGGCTTAATCCGGCGCTCGCCGGGCGGCTCTTCGTACACTTTTCGTGGCCGGCGGCAACAACCTCGTGGTCACTGCCGCGTACGCTGGGCGCCGACCGCCTACCCGGGTTGAACCTGACTGTCGACACCGTGACAACCGCCACGCCGCTCGGCATTGTGCAGCACGCTGTGGAACAGGGCGAAGCGCTGCTCGGAGGTCCGGCCGTCTACCTGACTTCACGCGGATTTCCGCGCAGCGAACTGGATACCTCCGTAACCACGTGGCTCAACGAAACGGTGTTGTCACAGTTCGGTGCGCACATTCCCGGCGGCTACATCGACCCGTTTGTCGGTAACGTGCCGGGAGCCATCGGTGAGGGATCGGCCATCCTTCTGCTGCTCGGTACGGTTGTGCTGTTTGCCAGGCGAGTGATCACGTGGGAGATCCCCGCTGCGTTTTTCACCACGTTCGCCGTCCTGACCTGGGCGTTTGGCGGCCTCGCCTACGGCGCTGACGGCTTCAGCGGTGATGTGCTCTTTCACCTGCTGAGCGGCGGCCTGATTCTGACGCTGTTCTACGTTGCAACCGATCCGGTCACAACCCCGATGACCACGAGTGGTATGCTGCTGTTCGGTGCCGGGGTCGGGCTGCTGACGTTCCTGCTGCGCACATATGGCGGTGCGGCAGAGGGAGTCGCGCTGGCTGTGCTGGTCATGAACGGGTGCACTCCGCTTCTGAACCGAACGCTGCGCCCGCGCCGGCTCGGCGAGCGTCGCTTTCGTCTGAGTCGGTTCCTCGGCGGTTCCTCTGAGAAATCGGCGCTTGATCCATCGGCGGGTATTTGAATTGACGCCGGTCCCCAATGGAGAGTCTTCTGTGACTGAAACAGCTGCTGAAACGCTGCCGGGAGGCAGACGCATCCTCGCGCTTGCAATGGCGGTTGGGCCGGCGCTGGCGATGACCTCCTACCTCGTTCACGCCCTGGCGGTCAGCATTGTGGTTGTACTGGTGCTGCTGGTATCGGGAGTGGTTGTCACCGCTGCGCGTGGACCGCTTGGCGGCCGCAACCGGATCCTTGCATCCCTGATCGTAATCGCCATAGCAGTCACCGCTGTTGAGGCAATCGGCAGGGTTTATTTGCCGGTGCTCACGACCGAACTTTGGATCTATCTGCCGGTGGTTGCCTTCAGCTGCATCGTCCTCCGGGGTGTGCAGAAGGAGTGGGATTCGGTGGGCGAGGCGGCACTCGATGCTCTTCTAACCGGAGGCTCTTTCCTGCTCGTGCTTACGCTGGTGGCGGTAATCCGCGAGATCGTCGGGGTCGGCAGTCTCACCCTGTTTCCCGCCTCCGTTGGGGGCCACCGGCTTGTGCTGCCGGTAGTATCGGAAGCGCCGGTCGGATTGGTCGCCCTCGCCCCCGGAGCGCTGCTGGTAGTCGGCTATCTGCTCGCGCTGCAGAACTGGATGAGAGCGCGCGCCGAAGCACGAGCCCTCCGGCAGCAGGCTGAACCCGAGACGGGAGGGCAACGATGAGCTACGTCGGCATTGTTGTCAGTTTTACGCTCGTCAACAATCTGGTATTCACCTATTTCCTTGGGTTGTGTATTCTGCTGGACGCGTCGCGTTCGCTGCGCAGTGCGCTGACAATCGGGCTGGCGCTTACGCTGATGCTGACGGTCTCAACGCTCGCCGGAAGCACGGTGTACCATCTGCTGCTGGTGCCGCTGCGGCTTCACTGGTTGCAAATCCTCGTCTTTGTTCTTATCGCGCTCGGCGTTGGAAAGCTGCTGGACGCGCTGACGCGACGGCTTTCCCCGTCACTGTACAAGACCCTGCAGCCGAACGCCGTTCTGCTCACCGGGCAATCGGTCATGCTGGGTATGGTGCTGATTACCGTGCAGAGGGATTTCGGGATTGTTGAGAGCATGGTTGCGGGGTTGGCGGCGGGTGTTGGGCTGCTGGTGGTGTTCGGGCTGATGGCGGCCATCCGCGAGCAGCTTGCTCGCGAGTGGATACCGCGCCCGTTCAGAGGCGCTCCGATCGCATTGATCAGTGCCGGACTGCTCGCCATGGCGTTTCTGGCCTTTGACGGTGCACTGCTGGTAAACCTTTTTGAATGAGAAGGTGCGTAACTGCATCTGTCTGTGGACGGCAAGCAGACTGGTACGTCAAATGCGGGTCATAGCTTTACAAAGCCTATATGGGGGAGTACAATCCTCAACACGGCTACGGTCGCAGTGCTCATGAAAGTCAGACTGGTCTTCGGTACAACCAACTCTCAACCGGTCGGGATGAACGATCACGGCATTGAGGATGTCTACCAGCAAGCCTACAAGCCGTTCCTGCGCGCGGCGTATAATCATCCCGAGATACCGGTCACGCTGCACTATTCCGGACACCTGCTGCAGTGGCTCGACAAGAACCATTCGGAGTTTACCGACGTTCTGTCGGAGATGGGGCAACGGCGACAGGCGGAATTGCTCGGCGGCGCCTTCTACGATCCGGTTCTGGCGCTGATTCCGCGTCCCGATCGACTGGGCCAGATAGAACGGATGACCACCCACCTGCGGAAGCGGTTTGGACGACGTCCGCGCGGCGCATGGATTACCGAACAGGTCTGGGAGCCTTCATTGCCCTCCCTGCTGAAGACCAGCGGCATCGACTACACCTTCCTTTCGGACGATCAGTTTGCAGCCGGCGGCTTGCCGGGCCAGGCGCTGCGCACGCCCTGCCTGACCGAGGACGAAGGGAAGACCGTGATTGTGTTTCCCCTGGCTCGGTCCCTCTGCAGTGAGGTTGCCACATCGACACCGGAAGACCTTATCGAACGGTTGCGCTCGTACCGCACGTCCGATGGGGAGCAGCTGCTGTCGTTCATCTTCAGTGGTGAGCGCTTTGCCGAGCACCTCGGCTCCGGCGAGCGCGCGCTGGAATGGATCCGGCGCTTCCTGGATCTGCTGGTGGCCAATAATGAATGGATAGAGGTAGTTACGCCCTGGAAGCATCTCCGGCGCACGGCGCCACGGCGCCGCGGCTATTTCCCTCCCACTTCGTACCGTGACCTGATGAAGTGGTGCGGTGCCGATTTCGCCGAAGACTCCGACTCGGCCGGCAACGGTTACCGCGGCGCGGGCTTCTTCCGGCGCTTTCTGACCCACTATCCGGAGAGCAACCTGATGTATGCCAAGATGCAGTACACCCATATCCTGGTCAACCAGCTTCGAGGCGACAAGTACCGCAAGCAACTCGCACGGGAAGAACTGTGGAAAGGGCAGTGTCACAACGCCTACTGGCACGGCAAACCGGGCGGCATCTATCAGAATCAGTTACGCAAGCACGTCTATTCCTGTTTGATTGAGGCCGAGCGAGTTACCAGGGAAAAGGGCATTTTCATTCCGTCGGTGCTCAGCATCGATTTCGACATGGACGGTCTTCCTGAGTATCTGTATCAGGGGCACGATATCAATGCCTACGTGCATTCCGTAGGCGGTCTTCTCTTCGAGCTGGATTATCTCCCCGCGCCCTGGAACTACGTCGACACCTTCGGTCGATACCCCGAAGTGTACCATGACAACGACGGCGGGGCGGCGGCACAATCGTTTGACACCTATCTTCGTCGCGCATTTGTCGACCATTTCTACGCACCCCGTTGCAACGCCGAGAGCAGGGGATCGGAGGTCGGAGCTCTTTTCGAGGCGATGTTTCAGGTAACGGATCTCGATCGCGACCACAATGTGCTGGAGATGAAGACCGAGGTGGAGGAAAATGGCCGGCGCTTTACGCTGAACAAGCGTTACCGGTTTCGTTCCTCGGAGGTGCAGGTCGATTACGCCGTGACCAACGATGCACCGGACGTGCTGGAAGGAAGCTTCGTCACTGAGGTGAATCTCGGGTTTCTATCCGATGATAGCGAGGCGCTTGGCCTCGAGATTCTGGCGCAGGACAGCGATGCTCCGGCCGGTGCTCAGGCGGACGGAACGTCCTCGCACAAACACGGTCGAGAGGCTCGCGGAGTTGAAGACGTCGCGGCGCGTGCGGTGTCGTTTCACGACCGGATCAACAATACTCTGATAACGCTCGATCTGTCGCTGCCGGCCCGGGTTCAGATCGATTCTCTTCAGACCGCCGGGCGCTGTGTTCCGCAGCAGGAATCGCAATACCAGGGCACGGCGATTGCCTCACGCTGGCCGATTCAGCTCGCCACCGGCGAGTCATGGACGGTGAGTGTGACGTTGCGTGTTGCCGCCTCCTGAGACTGCCCGGCTGCCCGGCGCCTTCCGATCGGGAACGGTCGATCAGGATTCGCGCGCCAGTGCGGCGAGCGCCGCGTGCACCCACGGTGTGCTTTCCGTGAAATAGAATTGCTGTGCCAGCAGAAACTCCAGTGTGGCGTGCCGGTAAAGCCCGCTGAAGTAGAACGATTGGCCGAGATAGAACCGCGCTCGTGCCTCGATCCGCCTCGGAAGCGGACCTGACAGCAAAGCTCGAAGCTCGCTCCGGGCCTCATTCCATCGTGCAGCAGCAAAGGGTCCCTGCACGACGATACGCAATTCTGCATCCAGGGGATGTGACTCAGCGTCGCTCTCATTTCCCGTGTCTGCCCGCGCCGTTTCTGCCGGCGGCTGTTCCGATTGGAGGATTACCATGTTGCGCACCGGTGCTGTTGTGGGTGGCAGGCCGTCGATCAGGCGTGACACCGCCGCTGCGGCGGCCGGCGTGAGTCTCCGCGCAGGCTGTTCAGGCAGGGCCGGAGGAAGCAGTCCGCCCTCGTCCGTCAACATACTGCGTAGCGGCTGTAGGTAGGGCAGCGGGCGATCGCGCAACGAGCTTCGCATGCCGGGTGTTGAACCATCCTGGCCAAGGGCCAACGGCGTGTTGGCTGCAAACAAGAGAAGCATCGTCAGTAAGACCGCTGCAAAACTGGATTTCACGTTCCGCTCCTCGGTGGAGTCTGTAGATGAACTATATCACGTAATATGTTTTGCGGCGACCGGTGTCTGGAAAAATACGCGCTGCTCGTTTATACTGGCCGATAACAACGAAACGAAGTCATCTGGAGGGAACTGATGCTGGAAGATGTACGTGGTCCGATAGCCGAGCTTCATCGCACGATTCTTGAAACATGGAGGCGTCTTTGACCCGGATCGATTGAAGTTCGAGATTCAGCGACTGGAACAGAAGACTGCCGCTCCAGATTTCTGGGACGACCGCGAAGAGGCGGAGAAGACCCTGAGCGAGCTCAAACGGCTGCGGGATCGGTTCGAGCCGTGGCAGGAGCTGCTCCAGGAGACCGAAGATCTGGAGGAGCTGCTGACGCTGGCACAGGAGGAGAACGATTCGTCGGTTGCCGACGAGATCCGCTCCGGATACGAAAAACTGCGGCAGCGGTACGAGAAGACCCGCATTCTGGAGTTACTCGGTGAACCAGTCGACGCCAACCCGGCCTTCCTTACGATTCATGCCGGTGCCGGAGGCACCGAGGCGTGCGACTGGGTCAGCATGCTGCTGCGGATGTACAGCCGATGGATCGAACGCAGGCAGTTCAAGAGCGAGATACTCGACCTGCAAGAGGCTGAGGGCGGCGTTAAATCGGTAACGCTGCAGGTTGACGGAACGTTTGCTTTTGGATATCTGAAGGCAGAGTCCGGTGTCCATCGATTGGTGCGTATATCGCCGTTTGCCTCCAGTGCGCGGCGGCACACATCGTTTGCGTCGGTCTACGTCTCGCCGGTGATCGATGACGATATCGAGGTTGACATTCGCTCGGAAGATATCCGGGTTGACACCTACCGCGCCAGCGGTGCCGGTGGACAGCACGTCAATAAGACCGACTCGGCGGTACGCATCACGCACCTGGAGACCGGACTGGTGGTGCAGTGTCAGAACGAACGCAGCCAGCACAAGAACCGGGCGACCGCCATGAAGTTACTGCGCTCCAAACTCTACGAGTTCTACGAGGCCGAGCGCCGCAAAGAGACCGAGAAAAACGCAATGGAGAAGAAAGACATCGCCTGGGGCAGCCAGATTCGTTCCTATGTCTTTCATCCCTACAACATGGTCAAGGACCACCGGACCAAGAAGGAGACGGGTAACGTGCAGGCGGTGATGGACGGCGAAATCGACGCTTTCATCGAAGAGTATCTGAAAGCGGAGTGGGCCCGACTGCATCAATGAGCGAGTTGCGAGTGCTGGTAGTCGATGATCTTCCGTTCATGCGGCAGGCGATCCGTGACGCATTGCAGGGTACACCGTTTCGGATTGTTGCCGAGGCGGAGAACGGCGAACAGGCTATCGCCTGTTACCGGGCGAAGCGGCCGGACGTCGTGCTGCTCGACATCGTGATGCCGGTACTCGACGGCCTCACCACGCTGCAACGCCTGCGCCGCCTCGACCCGATGTCCAACGTCATCATGTGCAGTGCGCTGGGGGAACAAGCGATGATCGTGCGTGCCATCCAGCTCGGTGCGCGCGACTTCATCGTAAAGCCGTTTCGATCCGAACGGGTGGTCTCGGCGCTGGAGCGGGTGGCAGCTGTGTGAAGCCGGCGAGGCGAGAGCGGAAGCGTGAAGTGAAAAATGTGAAGGCGATGGCGTCCTTATGAGAACGTTGAGGTGATGACGACGCGCACTCCTGCATGCACTCCCGAGCGTACTCCCGTGCGCACATCGCTGCGGGTGCTCTGCCTGTTGCTATTGCTGGGGGCGGCGGCGTCGGTCGAGGTGCATGCGCGTGCGCAACCGGAAGCGCCGGAACCGCCGCGGGATGAACGCGAAACGTGGCGCGTCGGGGTGCTGCCGTTCGATACCGTGGATCTGTTGCCGGAGGAGGTGTCGCTCGGAAGGACGGTTCCGTTGCTGCTTCTGGATGCTCTCTCCGGGTTACGTGAACATCGGCTTGACTCGGACGAGCGTGACGCGCGCAGCCACCAGGTTCTGGACGGCGCGCGCCTGGCGGCCGGGCGCGCGCTCGACCGGGAGATACGCACTCGCGACCGACTGTTGTTTGCCGACATTACAGCGGAGACACGCGCAGAGCGGCTTGAATCGGCTGATGAGCGCGTCGCGACGGCGCGGCGCGAGTACCGGCGACTCGCCGAGCTGAACGCCGAGCGGATAGAAGTAGCTGGAGTGAAGCCGGTTGAACTTCGCCCCGGTGCGGGCGAGCTGCTGCCCGCCAGCAGCTCGGCGCGGATGGCCGCACGCGAGGGACGACTGGACTTTGTCATCTCCGGAACGGTTGAACGGCTCGACGGCGAATTCCTCATACTGGAACTGTTTGGATATTGCGCGGCGCGAGAACGGACCGTGCTGCAGGAGACGCTGGTCTTGCGTCCGGAGGAGATCGCCCAACAGATCGACCGTCTGATCGACCGGGCGGCGGAAGCGGTGCTGGGGAGGCAATGGGCACACCTCACCGTTCGTTCCTCGGAAAGCGACGCGGCGGTCCAGGTCGACGGAGTGCTGCACGGTTTTGGTTCCGTGACGGTCAACTACCTGGAGCCGGGACCGAGGGAAGTCAGGGTAACTCACGAGAACCGCGAGCGGATCGAGACCGTCGTTCTGCTGCCGTTTGAGCGAGCTGAGACGGAGGTAACTTTTCCCCTCGCGGTCAGCGAAGCCATCATTATAGACAGTGAGCCGACGGGGGCGGATATCTACGTTGATTCGATATGGGTCGGACGAACGCCGTCCGAGGTTGCCAGACCGCGGCGTCCCACCACCGTGGTCCTGCAACGGGAAGGATTTCACGCGTCCCGCTTCCCGCTGCAGACCGATTCGCCCGAACGGATCTCGCGCCGGCTCGCACCGGACGTGATCGGGTGGAGCGAGTTGACGCTGGAGCAGCGTGACCGTTTCTATCGTTCTTTGGGTTTCTTCGTGGTGTCGCTGCCGGTGCCTATCATTCTTTACGGTGTGTATGATAATCTCGCGACGTTCTTTGCTGCAGGGACTCCGCCGAATCTCGATTCCGGCGAAGCGGATCGATTGGTCGGACTTGCAAACACCGTCCAGGGGGCGTACTGGGTGAGTGTCGGGGTGAGCACCGGGCTGTTTGTCAACATGGCGATACAGCTGGTACGGTACATCCGCGCGGCAGAGTCGTACCATTTTCACTGAATCGAGCGTATCGCACCGCGAGGTCCCGACGCACCGCAAGGTCCGGACGCGAGGTCACTTGGGGTTATGTGAGCCTGAGGAGTTGCATCAATGAAGAAAGGTCTTTCGGCCAGGCTGAAGCAGATATTCGGCATCGGTGTGGCCGATGATGAGTTTTTCGAAGAGCTGGAGGATTCGCTTGTCGAAGCGGACCTGGGTGCATCCGCTGCGATGGAAGTCTCGCAGGAGTTGCGCGCCGTAGCGAAGAGGGCCCGGCTCGACAGCGAGGTGGCGTTGCGGCACGCGCTGCGCGATATACTGCTGAAATACGTCAAGTCAACCGATCTATCGCCCGACCAGGAGCGGTTGAATGTGTACCTGGTTCTGGGTGTCAACGGCGTCGGCAAAACAACCACCATCGCGAAGCTGGCGCACTACTTTCAGCACGCGTGCCGCAGTGGTCCGGTGGTGCTTGCCGCCGGAGATACCTTTCGCGCGGCGGCGATCGATCAGCTGGCAGTACACGCCGAGCGGCTCGCGGTGCGACTGGTACGTCAGGCGCAGGGCGGTGATCCGGGTGCAGTCATCTACGACGCGCTGCAGAGCGCGGTCAGTCGCGGTGAACGGGTCGTGCTCGCCGACACCGCCGGACGCATGCACAACAAAGCGCACCTGGTTGCCGAGCTGCAGAAGATCGACCGCATCGTCAAGGGGCGAGCGGCCGACGCTGTCTACCGCAAGCTGCTGGTTATTGACGCAACCACCGGGCAGAACGGTCTGAGGCAGGCGGAGATCTTCCACGAGTCGGTTGGGGTCGACGGTGCAGTCCTGGCCAAGTACGACTCTACCGCGAAGGGAGGTATTGTGGTGCCAATCTGTCGAACTCTTGGCGTTCCGTTCGCATTTGTTGGAAGTGGCGAGCGCTACGAAGACCTGCGGCCATTCGATGCTGCGACCTACGTGAACGATCTCCTCTCCCTGCAGGAACAGTAACGGAGACAACGCGTGAAGGCGGCCGCAGCACTCGGTATTCTCTCGCTGCTTCTGTCGGTGTTGGTTGGGCCGGGCGCCGTGTCGCTCTTCGCTCAGCCCCCCGCCGCTTCAAACCACCCCAATGAGCGGTGGTACCGCTCGAATGCCGATGGGGCCGAGCTGCAGTCGATCAGCGCGCAGCGACGGGGCGCGTACAGTTGGGTGTTGCTGCTGGAGCAGTCGGACTACGAGATCACTCGGTCTCTCTATCACAACGGTCTGCTCGTCTCAGAGCAGCGTCGCGAGACCGATTCGGACGTGGTCGAGCGGTTTGAGTATCGCTACCTGGCTGGACGCCGAAGTGAAGCGCGGCGTTATGTTGACGATGAGCTGATGTCTGTAGATCGGTATTCGTACACTGCGGATGGGATGCTGCGCGAAGTCAGCAGAGCCTATACCGATTCCACCGAACGCAGTTCACGCTACGTCTTCGTGCGTGGCCGCCTGCTTGAAGAATTGCATGCGAGCGCTGATGTACTGGAACGACTTCGTTATGATGATCTTCATCGTCTCGAGCGCACCGAGCAGCTGAAACGCGGCGAGCTCGTCTCCAGCACCCGCTACTACTACCGGAACGCCACGACGCAGATTGTTCGAGTTGAGACGCACGACCACACGACCAACACGCTGACTGTGGAGAGTTTCGATCGTCAACAGCGACCGGTGTCCATCACGGTTACTCGCGGGGAGCGCACGGTGCGGCAAACCGACATGCGGTACGGACCGCACGGCGTGGTGGAAGAAATCACGACTGAAGGTAGGAGACGGCGCGTGGTTCGGTTTGATTACGGGGATGATGGTTCGCTGGCGGTCCAGGAGGAGCGCTTGAACGATCAGCTGCAGCGCCGTATCGTCCACACGGGACCCGAAAGCCGGACCGAGGAGCGTTACCGGGCCGGCGTATTGATTCTGAAGCTGCATTACCGCAATGATGAAGAGGTCGGGCGTGAAGTCGTTCGCGACGCCGAGCCGGCGCGCCGACGGTAACGCGCCGCCTGCTCCGCTGGAGCGCGCCGCGATCGTGCCGGGAGCGGCCGGGAACGTGTCGCGACGATGCGGGTTCTGGTTTCGGGTTGCGATGGAGTGAGCATGCGGATTGATTGGATTCTATATATTGCCCGGCGCCACTTTCGAACGCGGCGCCGCGAGAAAGGACACGCTGCCGCGCTGTTATCGGTAACCGGTCTGGCGGTTGGCGTAATGACACTGGTGGCCGTGCTGGCGGTCATGAACGGGTTCCAAATGAGTACAATCGAGGGAATTCTGGAGGTCAATTCGTATCACCTGCGCGTAGAAGGTGGCCCGGCCGCTGAACCGAGCGAAGCGCTTCAAGAACAGATCCGAAGCCTTCCCGGAGTTGACGCCGTTGTACCGTTTGTCGAGCTGCAGAGCCTTGGGCGCGGTCTATTTGGTGAACCGCAGGCGGTGATGCTGCGTGGTGTTCCGCGGAACGTCATGCAACTCGATTCGGGGCTCCGAGATCACCTCTCGATCGTCCGCGGCCGGTTTGACCTTGACCGAGAAGACTCGATTGTACTGGGAGCTGAGCTTGCGCGTGCGCTTGGTGTTACCGTTGGCGATCAGGTGAGCTTCCTCAGCGTGTCCGGCGGAGACCTTGATGTGCGTCGTCCGCGTGAAGCGACACTCCGGGTATCGGGTCTGTTTCACACCGGGTTTCTGGACTACGATCGCACCTGGGGGTTTATATCGCTGGTGTCCGCAGCGCAGAACTTTGAAGTTGATGAAGTGCCGGTCTGGGGAATTAAACTGTCGGACCGGTTTGCAGACCGGCGGGTAGGCGCCCGTGTTGCCGAGCTTGTCGCTCCAGCCGGGGCACAGGTCGTCTCCTGGCGCGAGTATAACCGGTCTATCTTCGGTGCGCTTCGTGTCGAGAAGCTCATGATGAGCTTCCTGATCGGGCTGATTTTCGTAGTTGTGGGTGCCAACATCTATCAGTCGCTTCGACGCAGCGTCCATGAACGGAGCGAAGAGATCGGGGTATTGAAGGCGCTCGGCGCACCACCGCACAGCGTCCAGCTTGTGTTTATCATCGAGGGACTGATTATCGGTCTTTCAGGTGGTTTCCTGGGAATGACCGCCGGTCTGGCGGTTGCAGCAAACATCAACACTGTCTTCGCGGCTGCAGAGGCGGTGGTGAACACACTCGCCGACCTGGTTGGTGCGGCGCTGTGGCCATTGGGAATCTCGGTGGGAGCCGACTTCTCGATCTTCTCACCAACCTACTTCTATATCATGGAAGTTCCCAGCCGCGTCTTTTTCTGGGAAGTGGCCGGAATCTTTCTATTTGCACTGCTATCCGGCGGGCTTGCGGCGCTGGCGGTCTCGCGCCAGATCACGAGAATAAAACCGGCAGAGGTGTTACGCTACCAATGATGGATGCGCTACCAATGAAGAAAGCGATGGGAACTGCCAATGACCGATAGTACAACCACGGCACAGATCGTGCGCCTCGATCACGTCTCCAAAGTCTTTGTTACTGGTGGCGAGCAGGTTTCCGTGCTCGTGGATGTACAGCTTGCAGCTGCCGAGGGCAGTGTTGTGGTGATCACCGGCGAGAGCGGCTCCGGCAAAAGCACACTGCTCAATATTGTCGGCGGCCTGGAGGCGGTGGGCGGCGGAACGGTGCAGGTAGCCGGATACCGGGTGCACACGCTGGACGAGTTCGAAGCGGCAACCTACCGTGCGCATTCGCTGGGCCTGGTGTTTCAGTTCCACTACCTGTTGAAGGATTTCACTGCGCTCGAGAACGTAATGCTTCCCGCCTACATGGTCGGAACCAGCAAACGCGAGGCGACCGCGCGTGCGCGTGAGCTGCTGGCGGCGGTCGGACTGGAACAACGTGTCGAGCATTTTCCGAGTCAATTATCCGGCGGTGAGCGGCAACGCGTTGCGGTCGCTCGCGCGCTCATTAACGATCCGGAGGTCGTACTGGCCGACGAACCGACGGGCAACCTCGATGAACGGAATTCGGCCGTGGTGCAGCAAATGCTCTTTGACCTTGTTCGCGGCCGGGCAAAGACGCTGTTGCTTGTGACCCACGATCGGGCGCTCGCTTCGCACGCAGACCGTCACCTCGTGCTCGAGCATGGAGTTCTCAAACCGGTATGACCTTCAGATCCTGCCTGTTCCTGGCTGTGCGCATGCTTTTCGGACGTCGCGACGGACAGCCGGGGCGAATCCGTTCGGCGGTTGTGGCCGTCGGCCTGAGTCTGGTCCCACTGGTGGTGGTGCTGCAGGTCTCGGACGGCATGATTCAGGGCATCACATCGCGCTTCATTGAGACCGGAACGTACCACCTGCAGGCAATCGGCAGCGCGGATGCGACTGCTGCGGAGCTTGAGGCAGTGCGTAGTCGTCTGGCTGAGTTTCCCGGTGTGACCGCAACCATCAGCGAGCGCCAGGGAATCGGGCTGTTATACTCGGATGCCGGACGAACCGGCGCTACCGTTCGCGCGGTGACCCCAGGAGTCTGGCAGACTGACGACAGGTTTCGCGACTACATGGAGGTCGAGGCGGGTGCGTTCGATCTGGGTGAGCCGGCGTCCGTCCCTGGAGCCGGAGAAGAGCAGCGGGAGGGCTCAGGAAGCCCGATTGTGCTTGGCGCCCAGATTGCGCTCCGGCTCGACGTGCAGCCGGGTGATCCGGTGCGTCTGCTGACGGTACGCCCCGGTCCGGGGGGGGCGTTCCTGCCACGAATCAGCCGCTTCACCGTTACCGGGATTGTCTCGACGGGATATCAGGACCTCGATCGTCTCTGGGTGTACATCCCGCTCGAGCGCGGGCTGCAGGTTCTGCCGGCGACTACGGCGCGTCAGATTATCGGCATCAAGATCGACGATCCGTACGGCATCCGTAATCCGTTATTCTCTCCGCGCGGCGACCCGGCTGCAACGCAGCTCGTCACATCTATTCGCAATAGTCTTGGCCCGTCCTGGCGGCTTTTTTCATGGTACGACCTCGAGCGCTCGCGCTATATGTCGTTTCTTACCACCAAGAACCTGCTGGTGTTCATCATGTCGCTCATCGTCTGTGTCGCGGCAGTGAATATCTCGTCGAGTATGGTCATGTTGATAATCGAGAAGCGGCCGGAGATTGCGATCCTCAAGAGCACCGGTGCCACTCCCGGCGCGATTGCGTTGGTGTTCGTGTTATGCGGCTTCTTTGCCGGCGTTGTTGGTGCGATCGTGGGTACTGCGATCGGGCTGACGGCCTCGATCAATGTGAACGAGATTCTTTTGGGCATTGAGTGGACGGTAAACGCGATGATCGGACTGGGCGCGCGGCTGGTCTCTCCGTTCGGTATCGGCGTGACGGCGGAACTGAGTCTGTTTCATTCGGAGCACTACCTTGAACGGTTGCCGGTGAGTGTGAGTCTTCCCGAGCTGGTCGGCGCCGCGGCGCTCGCGATTGGGCTGTCGTCGCTCGCCGCGTGGATACCTGCGCGTCGCGCCGCGTCCATTCGCCCAATAGACGTCCTCCGCAAACATTAGTTACTGCAACGAAGCTTGGTGAAAACGCAATCAGGAGGCAAAACCGGGTAGTAGTGTGGGGTATGAGACGCATCATCCCCCTG